>NZ_RZSL01000015.1:0-29377 GCF_003997355.1 Mesorhizobium sp. M1E.F.Ca.ET.041.01.1.1
GTTCAAAGCGGATGATCGCTATGGCCTTCACCTTCGGGGCTGGAATGAGGATTTGCAGACGCTAGAAGATGAGCCGGGCGATGGCCTGGAAGACGCACTCTCTATTCGCGTGACCATCGATTCATCTCTTGAGCCGCGCTGGTCGCTCTTTAATGAGCGGATCGGCGACGCCGCAGAAGACCCGCCCGCCCTGCGATACAAGGATGCAAAAGCGCTGGTCCCTAGTCGACTTGGTTCTTATGCGGATCGTCATCTTGGCTGGGGGCGGCAATCAATTCTCACCAGATTCGAGGAGGCGCAATCGCCGGCAGCGGGAATCCTCGCAAAGATTGGACGCGACGCGAGATCGGCGTTCAGCAAAGAAAATCCAGACGTGTTCAAGGAGACCGTCGCCAAAGCCAAGGTCGCCGCCACGAAATTCGCTGTTCACATGCGCGGGGAGTATAAAGCCGAACTCGATATTCAAGGGCTCTCGATTTCTTCCGGGGGCATATCGCTGCACGATGATGGTCTTGCGCTGCGTAATCTCGGAACCGGCTCCTCGAGACTTGTGGTGTCAGCTCTTCAATATGACGGCGGAGATACGATCACCATCGTCGACGAGCTTGAACACGGGCTTGAGCCCCACCGGATCGCCCGCCTCGTCCGATATCTGAAAAAGGAAAGAAAGAACCCCGATACGCAAGTGTTCCTGACAAGCCACTCGCCCGTGGTCATTCGCGAAGCGGGGGCCGAGGACATACACACGGTTCGATCGAAAACGGGCACCGTGACCGTAAGCGCAGTAACACAAGCGGCTGTGGATTTGGATCAAGCGCAGCGCCACGTGCGGGCTTCGCCTGATGCGTTCCTGGCCCGGAGAATTATCGTCGGCGAAGGCCGCACGGAACTTGGCCTGCTACGCGGGTTCGACGCGATGTGGACAGTCGCCGGGCGTGACTCTTTCGCGTTCCTTGGTGTCGCGGCCGTGGATGGAACCGGCAACTCATCGGCAACGGCACTGGCGCGGCATCTTCTCAAGCTCGGTTACGATGCGCTAGTCTTGCTCGATCGCGATGACCCTGCGCCGGAAGCGGCCGTTGCCGCTGTCAAAGCGATGGGCGGCCGCGTCGTGGAGTGGCCTGACGACTGCTCCACCGAAGAGCGCATGTTTCTCGATCTTCCCTGGCCGACTCTACAGTCCCTCGTCGCCTACGCCGAAGAGTGCGTCGGCAGTGAGGCGGTGCTCGCCCGAATAAACAACGTGATGGCGGAAAACGGACTTGCCGCTATTCCTGATCTCTCATTGCCAGACGGACTGGATACCGCCGGATTCCGGTGGACGCTCGGAAAAGCTGCGAAAGGCAAAAAGAACCAGAAGAAGCCCGGATGGTTCAAAGAGATTTCGCGCGGCGAACGCGTCGCCGAGATCGTCTTCGCGGCGCTGGTAAATATCCCGAACCAGCCCTTCGCCAAGGGAGTTGCAGACATCCGTGGGTGGGTGGATGGATGAGATACTCGAGGAGGCGGTAGCAGAATTAGCGGCGGGCATCGCGCGTGGCAGCGTGATTGCTGCCGCCGGATGCGGCAAAACCGAGCAGATAGTGAATGCGACCCTAGTCTCCGCTGGCCGCCGTCTCATTCTCACCCACACCCATGCAGGCGTGGACGCGCTCCGCTGGCGCATGGACAAAAAACTTGTGCCGAAATCACGCTATCGGATCGAAACGATAGCCGGATGGTGTCTTCGATACGCCGCATCCTTCCCGGCACGATCGGGCATTCACATAGCAGCCCCTCGCACAGATGCGGACTGGCAATCGATATACGATGCCACGGTGAAGCTGCTTGACGCGGGGACGGTCACAAATGTTCTGCGCGCCTCTTACGGCGGGCTATTTGTCGATGAGTATCAGGATTGCACCCAATCCCAACACAAGGTCATCGACGCTCTCGCGCAGATACTTCCAACCTGCGTGTTCGGCGATCCGATGCAGGCGATATTCAGTTTTGGCGGCCAGGTCCCTGTCTCCTGGGATGCCGACGTATTTCCGTCTTTCCCGAAAATAACGGTGCTGCAAAAGCCGCACAGATGGTTGCGCGAAGGAAACAAGGAACTTGCCGACTGGCTGAGCGTCGTGAGGTTTAAGTTGGAGGCCGGCGAAAGCGTGGACTTGGAGCAGCGCCCGGCCTGCGTCGACTGGCAGGCGCTTCCCGCCGACGCCGCCTATCATCGCCCGAAGATTGTCGGCTCATGTAAAGCGCTCCTGGGGCCGGCTGCCAATGACGGCATCATTGTTATCGCAGACGCCAAGAACGCTGGCTCGCGCTCAGGGCTTGCGAAAATGCTCGGCGCCTCGGGCTTCACCAACATCGAGCCGGTGGAGTGCAAGACACTCGCGGCCGCTGTCCGCAACATCGGCAAGTCGAGTGGTGAGCAACGGCTCGAATTCGTCATGGGTTTCATCTCGGACTGCATGACCGGCGCGGAAGAAACGCCCTACCTGAAGGCCGTCGTATCGCACCGCCAGGGCGGCAAGTTGGGGCAAAAAAAATTCGGCGATCTTATCGCCACAGGAATCGCCACTGTCAAAAACGAAGACCTTGCTTCCGTTCTGGCTCTTATGGAGGGCTTCCGGGATCGACCCGCGACCACGCTTTATCGCCGGGAAATGTATCACGCGATGGCGAGCGGTCTTCGGCTCGCGATCAATTCGCCAGGAAAATCGCTGAGCGATGCCATCTGGGACGTGCAAAACAGAATCAGGCAACACGCAGGACGCATCATTCCAAAACGAAGCATCGGCAGCACCCTTCTCGTAAAAGGGCTTCAATTCGATAGAGCGGTGATTGTCGCCAACGACGCAATGAACGGCAAGGATTGGTACGTCGCTCTAACAAGAGCCAGCAAAGGCGTCACCATACTGTCCACCGCGCCGAAGATTCATCCCGCCGTTCAGGCAGCACAGTTGGGGGAGGCTGCGGAATGACCGGCAGCGGAAAGTGGGCGGAAAAGGGCGTGCCCCACAAAGGTTGGACCTGTGTGGATATCGAAGACCTCGGCTCGCCGTCCGAGACCTGCGAAATGTGCGAGATAGCCGACATCCGCTACGTCCATTACATGGAGCATCCCGGCTGCCCCCAAGTCCTTCGTGTCGGCTGCGTCTGCGCGGGCAACATGGAGGAAAATCTTGAGCGGGCGGAACGCCGCGAAAAATCCATGAAAAGCGCCGCGAGGCGTCGTAAGGCATGGCCAGGCCGCAAGGCGTGGAAAGTTTCGCAAAAAGGGAATTGGTATATTTCCGAAGACGGCTACGTCGTTACGATCTTCCGAAAGAATGACAACTGGAACGGCGTCATTAGCAACGACGCGCTCGGCATTAAGCACTTTGCCCGGCGGACATATCCGGACGCCACGGCGGCAAAGCTTGCCGCCTTCGATGCGCTCGTGCTGTTGAAAAGTCGAAATTGATTAGCCTGTTGGGCGCCCCGGTGTCGCTTGGCAGTTAATCGTGAGAATGCGGCGGTTTCGGTTAGGTTTGGCAGCTAATTGCGTGTCGGCTGTCCCGCTCAATGTGACCGAGTTGAACCGTCATCGGAGCACCGACTGTCCCACGCCGATATGCCTTCTTTTCCTTCTAGCGCGAGCACCCCGATAGGCAGACTGGATGCCCCGACGGAGAGCCGTCAGCGTTCCGCGTTAGAAGTCGGTAATTGCCCTCAGCCGCTCGCTGAACATTTCGCTTCTACCAATGTCGATTGTAGCGGTTTGCAGCCAATTGCTGCATCCGGTGACTTGGTGCACTGCGTGCACTCCTTCGCTGTTTTTCACAGCGGCGTGGTGAGGGTAGAGGAGTGTCAGCCGATCACATTTGTAAAGCTGGCCATATGCCATCATTTGATACACGTCACTCTGCGACACGCCTTGCCTGGCATCATCAATACGGTCGGCGATCCGCTTCCATTTCGTGTCGATAATCTGCACGACCTCGTCGCCGCGCTTGACCAGGATGTCCGGCCGCGTCTGGAACAGGCCACGTCGATCTTCGGTTTCGAGGCAGTAGAGCCGTCCACCTTGGCTGACGACGCGGAGACCTGTGTCCACCAGCGCACGCTTCAACATTCGGGCGACATATTCCTCGAACAGGGTGTTCATCTCGAACAGCAGAGAGAAGCCGTCGCTGCAACCGGCAGAGGTCGTCTGGAACCGCTCACCAAGCAGCAGGCGAGCGAGATTGAGCAACTCGCGCCAGCGGCTGTTGGTCCGATCAAGCCCGACCTCATCCCAGCGCAGGACCGAAATAGGCACATCCGCTATATCGGCATAGGCGAATGCCAACTCGCGCAGTCGGCGCTGGTTGTCGGCGGTCCGTGCGATGCGAACGAGCCGGGCAACAGCAGCCTTCATGATCCGGTTGAGGGCAATATCGGCGGTCAAGGAGTCATAGCGACAAGCCAGCCGCGATGGGTCGGCGGCGAGGGTCGTGAACTGCCGCGTCACGTCGAGCCGTCCGCGCAGCACGGGCAGATCATCGGCGTGTTCGACATAGCGCCGCGGCATACCCTGCCGGACAGCATCGACCAGCTTCGCAGAAAACAACCGGATCAGGATTTCGAGCAGCGTCTCTCGCTGCCAGTCTAGCGTCGTGACCTGGCCTGCCTCGATCTTCAGGTCTAGTGCGACGGCGAGCATGTGGACGAGACGACGGCGGATGCTGCCGGTCATCTCGGCGCCATCCTCGCCTGGAAAGTCGATCTTGGGCAAGATTTCCATCGCACAGCCTTCGGCAGCAATCACGCCGACGACCCCTCTCGCACGAAGCTGCTTGCGTCCATGCTCAAGGACACCGCCGCCGCCCCGGCCAGCGAGCGGCGACGCCGCCGCAATCGCAGCTATACGATCGGCTGCCTGGACTGGGATTTCATCGGCCGCCTCGCCGTAGCGTATCGTTTGCCATTCGAGGATTGTGCGACGGATCATACGGCTGCGAAGTCATCATAGGAGAAGGCATCGCGGACGCTCCACCGATAACGGGGCGCGGCATCCTCATCGCTGGCGTTTCCCTTGGGTGGCTTTAGCCGACGCCGATCAATGAAACCACCCTCACGGTCGCCCTCGCTGTCGTGCCCGTCACCGAGGACTGCGGCGACCTTCGCCCAATCCTCATAGAAGTACTCTGCGAGCAACGGGATAATCTTGTGCCGCATCACCTCATCGACATCGGCGCGGGACTTGCAGTTGATGAAATAGGCGTGGCCGATCTGATGCTCACGATCAAAAAGATACTCGATGCGCTCGTTTATCGAGGCGAGTAGCATTCCAAGGTCAATGCCTTCAACCGTGTGGAGCAACGAAGCGTTCGGCATAAGTTCGCGAAACTCAAACCGGCGCCGGAGCGCGGTGTCGAGCAGCGCGATCGAGCGATCCGCGGTGTTCATCGTGCCAATGATATGGAGATTTGCCGGCACGCCGAACACATCACCCGAATAAGGCAGTCGAACCTTCAAGGCATTGGGCTGGCCAATGCGCTTGTCCGGCTCGAGCAACGTGATCAGCTCTCCGAACACCTTGGAGATATTGGCACGATTGATTTCGTCTATAATCAGCACAAACGGCTCGGGCGCGTCGGTGCCCGCGTCCTGCTGGCTGGCGATATAGCGTTCGAGCGCAGGTACGTTCAGGTCGGCGTCGGTCAGCAGATAGATCGATTTCTGCGTGAAGTTGCGCGCATAGATCTCGCTCACGGGCACACCGACGCGATCCACCCAAAGCCACCGAACCGCGCGACGATGTGCGTAACTCCCACCTTCGCGCGGAACGAACTGATAGTTTCCGGTCACCTCGCCGATTGCACGGAACAGGCTGTTACCCTTGGACACAACCATGATGTCGCCGGGCTTGACCCAGTTGCGAAAGATGAACGGCATCTGGACTCGACCGCTCATGGCGTTGGGTTCGCCACCTTCCCGAACGCCTTGTGAGCGCACCGCCTCGATGATGGAGTTGCGATCAGCAAAGCGATCATCGCTCCAGTCGATATCCTCAAAGCCGAGCAGTGTGTATCCACCCGTGATCGCCTCCTCGAACAGATGGGCATCCTCGGGGTTGGCCGCCTCCCCAATCGACATCTTGAATACTTGGCGGCTTCCGATGGAGAACTCCACATCGCCCGGTCCCGTGCTTGTCTCCGCACGCCGCGCAAGTCGGCGGAATACTCCTTGCTCAGGCTTCAGCTCGAAACCGGCGGTGCCATCCTCGCTCGCTTGCGTTGGCCGAAGCCCCTCGACGAAATCCTCATACGAAATCGATTGGTGAAAGGTGACGAACTCAATGCGACCGGCGTCCGACAAGCGACGGTAGGCCGCCATCAGTTCTTGGCGGTCTTGGGGCACTGGTTCACCGCAAAGTCGGAGGGCCTCCGCTGCGGTAGCGAAGGTTTTGCCGGTACCAGGTGGCCCGTAAAGAATCAGATTCGTTGGTTGAGCCACGTATTGGTCCATTTCATATTGAGGTTCAGGTCGCTTGAGCATATCGCGACTGAGATTCATCGCTTGCCCAAGTTCACCCTGCGGTGGAACTCCAATTTGCTTGGCGATTGTCGGATCAAGCTCATAACGTACGAGTTTCTGTTTTCCGTAGGCGAGATAGTTGACCGTGCCGCCGCTGACGGATTGGACCCTCGCGGGCCGGCCGTCGACGAGCATGGCGCGTGCAACCTCGGCGATGGTGGCGACTTCTACAGCCTCGTCCGCCTTATTGCTCGCACCCGGTGGCTTGATCCGATAGGCGGAGCGCCCCGTTTGGCGATTGTGATTCAAGACCGGCTTGAAGGCAGCTCCGACTGCATCGAACAACACAAAAGGTTTAGTCGATCCTCTAGCGGCGCCGGCGTTGCTGCTACCCGCTTCGTTCAAGCGGAATCGGAATACCGTCGCCGAACTTTGATTCGCGCCGATCCGTTCGGGCGGCTCGACGTCTGCTATTTCTAAGAACTTCGGGCCGGTAATAGCTTGGCAGATGTTCGGCCATGCTTGATTGAGGCCGAGCGCCTCATTGACGTCGCGGACCAACAGATCGACCGTTTCTGCATCGCGTTCCCGTCCAGTTTCAATATAGTGTTCAAGCACATACTGGCGGATGCGGTCGGCATCACGTTCTCCCCTTGGTTCACCGCTCAAAAACTGGCCGTATTGGCCGAGCCAGGATCGCCAGCTCGATAGCCGGTTATAGGGCTTGTCCGACTTGGGCATGAGAATTTTGTATTCAGTGCCGCCGGCTGCGAAGTCCTCGCGCAGATCCTTCAGCCTCTGGCGCAGTTGTTCAAAGCGATCGGCCTTCCACGCGTCGTCGAGGTCGGCATGGGACAAGCCGAGTGCTGCTAGATTGCTTTCGATCGTACGAACGGCATAGGCGCGAGTGTTACGTCCAGTCTCTGTTCTTGCGCCACCAGTCTCAAGCCACGCTTTGAATGCCTCTTCCCTCACTTAACCCTCTCATTCATACCGCAAATGTTTAATCTGTATCAGTCAGTCCCCTCAGGCGCACCATAAGAAGCCGCCGGGCAAGCACGAAGATTAGCTTAGTGCAATAGCCTCGCGAATCCTGTTCGGCGTTGCCGCCTATGTCTTAGTCGGGCGGATAAATTCATCTGCCAGTTGCGGTGACCTTTGCCTCCCGTTGCAGAAGGAAACTGAGCAACAAAGTTGCGGCCGTCAAAGCCTCTCTAATTCCCTCATCAGTGATGCGGCTGAAATCCGACGGAGCGTGCGAAACGGGCATGGTCAGCACTCTCGTGGAGCCCAGCGTCCGAAGCACCGCGTTGCGCAGCTTGGTCCTTGCGTCTGGCGTCAGTTCAGCGTCCTCAATAGCGCGAGCCGAAGCACCAGGCCAGAACGACAGATCAACTGTGGCCTTCTTGATCTTCCAATCGATTGTCACTTTCGGCGGGAGAGCGCCTTTGAAGATGACCCAGCTTGAATTGCTTCCCTTCCCGCTCGGAGGTTTCATTTCCAAGGCAGGAAATTCACTGCTCGCAATACGGTAAATACGCTCCCACAGTGATGTCACTGCAGGCGCTTCGACAAGAATATACGAGGATCGGGCTCTTTCGATGGCTCGCTTGATCAGAGATGCTCGGTGCAGTGCCCGGGAGGTACCCTCCTGCTCGATTGCTGCGGTGATTTCTTCGTAAGAGACACTGGCATCAAATGCGGAGACGGAAGGATTTAGACTTCCAACGTAGGACTCGGGCGCTACAAGCACACAGCGGGCGAAACCGTGGGAGCTTTCCAACGCCTGGGTTCTTTCCCGATAACGTTCCGCTTGGCGAGGTTGGAAAGAGGCATCTATCTTGTTCTCGATCAGAAGGACCCCTTTTTGCCCGTCCATCTCAATTGCTGTCAGCACATCGGTTTCACCGGATTGGTCAAACACCGATAAGCGGCAATCGACAAATCGCACGAAACCATACAAATCCAGCGCACGTGTGAATAGATTTTGGACGCCCGAGTTGAATAGAAGTTCCTCCTGCAACAACACGTCGATGTCACGTTCGTAAAGGCGCGGGAGAATTTCAGGCGTGGGCTGCGGGTTCATCTACAAACTCCAATTCAGAATTTCAGCCGGCCTAATCGCTTTCCCGCGGTAATCATCTGACCATCATCGCTGATGACAAGATAAGTGTTGAGGCGGTCGGACACCTTAGCATAGCTCCGCCCGAGCTCGGCCATGGCGCGAGATCGAGCCTTGCTGTCCATGAAATATACGTCGGCACCAAAGCGCCGCTTGCGGCGCCCATAGGCGAGGATCGCGTCGATGACTTCCGGCTTGATCCCCCGCTGCTGGCAGCGGGTTTCTGCATGGCGCGTATACATTGATCTCTCCTCCCTCCTTAGTCCCCTGGAAGATAGGAGAGGGGGGTGCCATTTCCTGTCATGCCGCTCGCTCTTTCGAGGTAACTGGGGGGCCTGAATCCATGTGACTCCCGCTGTATTCCCGCAGGGAGCAAAGCATGCTTACGAGCCGCATCTCGTGAACGTTGTGGCAGTGGACCTCCAGGAGCCGTGGGTTCGCAAAAACCAAGGCAAGCACCTGTGCCCGCGATACCGCGACGTTGATCCGATTGAGGCTGAAGAGGAAATCGACCCCGCGCGGGATTTCATCCGCCGACGAAGTGGTCATGGATACCATGCAGACAGGAGCTTCCTGGCCTTGGAACTTGTCGACGGTTCCGATCCGGGAACCAGGAGGAAGCGATCTTCTCAGGGCGTTCACCTGCGCGTTGTAAGGCGCAACGATCAGGATGTCTTGAAGCGTCAGGCTTCTTTCTTTGCCATCACGATCGCGGAACCTGACTCCAATGAGGCGATCCATTTCGCGGCGGATTGCATCGGTTTCCTCGACAGCGACCTGTCTGTTACCGGAGTGCTGAACTTCCACAAAGTGAACACCTGAAGATCGATTGGCATCTGAGATGATCGCTTGTCTGGCGGCGCCTTCATCTGAGGCGAGCCGGCTCTCATAAATGATGTCGGAGATAAACCGGCACACGTCGGGATGCATCCGGCGTGATATTGGCAAGAAAATGCCCATGTCGGCCGGAACAGTGTTATGCCCGGCGAGCAGATACTCGAGCGACGACAGCCCACTTTCTCCAGGATGCGCACCCTGAATCGGCTGAGGCAACTGCATAGGATCGCCAACCAGCACGATGTTTTTGGCACAGGTGCCCATGGCAACGATGTTCGCCACCGAAACCTGGCCAGCCTCGTCGACAAACAGATAGTCGAAAGCCTGTTGGAATTCTGGCCTCGACAGCAGCCAAGCCGTCCCGCCCACCACTGAGGCCGTGATCAACTGACTGTCTTCATTTTTGGACGTGACGTATATTGAGCCATACGGATCGTCGAAGCCGTCTCCCCCCTTCTTTGCTATGGCGACCGATGTGCCGGCTTCGTTGGCTCTATCGACCACCGCACACAGCAGATTGTCGATGGCGTTGTGGCTGTTGGAGGCTACTGCAATCCGCTTCCCTCGCTTGACCAAATCCAGGATAGCGCAGGAACTGACGTAAGTCTTTCCAGTGCCAGGTGGTCCCTGGACGGCCACTGTACTGCGATCGAGGTCACCGACCGCAGTGATGATTTCCGGAACGACATCTGAAGACGGATCGATGATGTTCGACTGTCTACCATGGCTCAGAAAGCGAGGTCTGGAACGCTGCAAGAAATCCAGGATTGCCGGGAACTGCCGATCGTCCCGAACGATTGAGGCCACCGCACGTTGAATGGCGCCTTCGATGGTCCGGGTATCCAGCGGTCCTGCAGGAACCAGGCACGTCGATTCGGGTGCATCATCGTAGCGGTTTATTGAAAACTGCACGACCGCGCGATTGCTAGTTCGATCGATCTCGATCAGCTTCGCGGAAGACGGCAGGCCGTCCACCTCGATATGGCAATCTCCCACGTCGATCTTCGTCTCCTGTGCCGGAAACTCATAGGTGCGCTGCCAGTACCTGCCGGCAACAGACGTTGCCGAGACAGCTTCCAGCCCGCCGAGGCAGTCGAGATCATCCACCAGTTCATCCGCCTCCCTCCCTATCTTGTCAAAGATCGACCACCAGGCCGGCTTCCTTTCTCGCGGGTGGAAGTAGCTCAGATCAAACAGCAGGTCGGCCAGCCGATCCCCTAGTTGCGCACGAACTGGCCGCAGCCTTTCCCGCAGTTCGTCCGCGGCCGCTTGCTCGGCAGCAGCTCTCTCAAGATTACAGCCGGCGCCTTCGTCCGCCCCTCCTCGATCCCGCCATTCCATGTTTGGGGGACGCACCTCGGCTATTAACCAGTCGCGGAGCAGCTGCGTGGAGATGCAGTCAACCCGGTTGTAGTCGCGGATTTCATCGAGAATGCTTTGGTCGCCCGTCTCGCGCCATTTTTCATAGGCGACTACGCTGCCACCGGCAGTCTTCACCTCCCCGGTGCGTGCTTCCATGTAGAAAACTTCCAGATTCTTGAGCGAGTAGCGCGGTTCCGACGCAATCAGACCTGCCGAGACCACGCTGTAGAGATCGATGAACCTGTTCTCCCTGAGCATCTGATCCAGCAGCGCCTCGCCTACGCCATGACTGCTGGTGAGCTGGCGCAGGGCCGAAACCTCATACGCGGCGTAGTGATAGATGTGTGCTCTCGGGAACCGCTTCAGACGGTCCTCGAAGAAGACCATCAGCTGCCGCAGCGCCTCTTTCTCTTCCGTGCGATTGTGCGCCCAGAAATCTCGAAATTCTCCACTGCCTCTACTGCCGAACCAGACCCCATGGAGATATTCCAGCCCGTCCTCGTAGAAGGGATCGCCTTCGATGTCATAGAACAGGTCTCCTGCATCGGGCTTCGGAAGCAGAGCCAGGCCCCGGCTAGGGTCGAACGGCTTAAGTTCGAACGAAGGCCGCCCTCCGGCCCGCCGCGCTGTCTGCAGACGAGCCTGGGTTCGCAACCTGCTCAGCGTCGTCTCCGCTAGCTTCGGGACTCCTTCATTGTGCTGCCCAAGGGCAGCCATTGTCGTCACGCCAGCTGCAATCAGCTTGCTCCGCTGGCTCCTGGAGATGCCAGCCACAAGGGCAAGGCTGTCCGACTCCTCCCAATGCGTCTGGCAAACCTCGCGCCAGCGGCACAGGTCGCACATCTTCACCGGATCGGGAGAGGTCGCGGGCGGATCGGCTACAAAGCGTTCCAGCCGGGATCGTGCATGGCGAGCATATGCCGCATAGTCCAATAGCCTGAAGGAGAAACGCTCACCGTTCCCCAGCTCAATGTGGGCATATTCCGGTTGAAGACCCTGAGCCTTAGCCAAAAGATCCGAATACAGCACAAGCTGCAGAATGTGTTTCGGGTCCGGCTTCCGTTTCAGCTTGGTATCAATGACCTCATAGGAATAGGCGCCCAGCAACGAGGGCTTATCGACCTTGATGAGAAAATCGGACCACCCGCCCCATGGCGGCCCGAAAAACGCGCCCTGGAAGAGGACATCCGCGCCGGCAAACAGCGCCGCACGCGTTTCCTTGGCAGCGGCTGGCAAATCCCGGTCGCGGCCGAACTCGATAACGCGATGGCCTTCTGCACGCAGCTTGGCAAGAAACTTCGCTTCGTGGGCGTCGCCCTGTTTCTGGAGGATCTTGGCATCCTCCGTGTCCTCGGCGGGGGAAAGAGGTTCCCCCTTCGCGTATCTGAGATCCATCGCGGTCGCATGAATACAGCCCATGAACCGCATCAGGTCCGATGCGGAAAGCAAAATCTCCGAGCCTTCCAGTTTCATTTCACTCCCCCACCCAACTCATAATAGAACCGTAAGCACTGATCGTGACAATAGCTGTCACCCGGATTGGTGAAGATCGATGTCATTTGAGAAGGCGCAGCAGCTGATTGAGCTTGCAACGTATGTTGCAGCCCGAAGAATGGGCGTGACAGTTGACGACGTCGGGGAGCGGTTTCGCGTATCCAAACGCACCGCGCAGCGGATGCTGCATACGCTCGAAGTTCAATTTCCCGATACCGAACCCAGCTTCGAAGACGATGGGCGTAAACGTTGGCGGTTACAGACGGGAGCTCTGCGCGATCTGCTCACGCTCACTCCCGATGAACTGGCGGCGCTGGATCTCTCGATTGAGACACTGGAACGGAATGCTCAAGGTCTGGAGGCCGAGCACCTCCGTTCTTTGCGAGAAAAAATACTGGCGCTGGTGCCGGGCAATCGGATCGCACGTCTGGAAACTGACCACGAAGCATTGCTTGAGGCGCAGGGTCTCGCAGCCCGCCCGGGGCCTACGACAAGGCTGGCGCCACACGTGGGTTCGACCATAGCAACGGCGCTCAAGGGGTCGCAGCGGTTGAAGATCGTCTACCAGTCCCGCGGGTCAGCTACATCCACCGAGCGGGTGGTCGAACCTTATGGAGTATTGATCGGAATCCGACGCTATCTGGTGGCCAGGCCAACAACTGATCGCGCGGGTCCACTCAGGCACTTCGTGGCTGAGAAGATCGAACACGCGGAACTGACCGGCGAGGTCTTCGAACGTGATCCAGGCTTCGACATTCATGCGCATGCGCGGAAGGCGTTCGGAGCTTTTCAGAACGACAGTGAGTTTGGCGAAGTCATCTGGAAGTTCAAGCCTGACGCAGCGCTGCATGCACGAACTTTCCTGTTCCATCCGGCTCAGATCCTGGAGGATCAATCCGACGGTTCACTGATCGTGCGTTTCTGGGCGTCCGGTCATATGGAGATGTGCTGGCACCTCTATATGTGGGGAGACAAGGTTGATGTCGTGGCGCCGGAGGCCCTTCGCAGAATGGTCGAGACGCACCAGCGCTCTGACTTTCCCTCGCTTCCATAGAATGCAATTTCCTAAACAGCTTTGAACCGCGGGAACTACACGATCCCCGCCTGGTGACAGATTCTGTCATTAGCCTGTGGAAACCTGAAACCCCGATGGATTGGCAGCCTAGGCAGACACCTAAGCGCAGCCCAGTATCTGTTTCGGGGAATCAAAGCCTTCTCACGCGAAGGCAAAAGGCGAGGGCATGGCTTTTCGATTTGTTCATACGGCGGACGTTCACCTGGATTCGCCTCTTCGGTCGCTGGCGCTGCGCAACCCGGAACTAGGCGAACTGATTGGCAACGCGACGCGGCGTGCTTTTGTCAATATCGTCGATCTCTGCCTATCCGAGCAGGTCAACGCGCTTCTTCTCGCGGGTGATCTCTACGATGGCGATCAGACCTCCATGAAAACTGCGCGGTTCCTTTCCGAGCAAATCCGCCGACTGGACCAAGCCGGAGTGCGGGTGTTCATCATCCGAGGCAACCACGATGCGTTGTCGAAGATCACCAGAGAACTAACGTACCCGGAAACCGTAAAAGTCTACGGTGGGCGCCCGGAGGCTATCTCGCTCGAATTGGATCAAGCGACCCCTGTGGTTATTCACGGGCTTAGCTTTGCGCAGGCCCAGTGTCCCGAAAATCTGGTGGGAAAGTACAAACCACGGATCGAGGGCGCTGTTAACATCGGTCTTCTGCACACCAGCCTCGCAGGAACGCGGGGGCACGATCCCTACGCACCCTGCGACGTCTCGGATCTGGAGGCGACAGAGTTCGACTATTGGGCGCTCGGTCACATTCACAAGCGATCAATCAGTAACGGACGCTGCACGATCGTGATGCCTGGCATGCCCCAGGGGCGCGACATCAACGAATCTGGTCCGAAATCGGTGAGTCTTGTTACGATCGTTGATGACCGAACCGTCCACATTGAGGAAAGGTTCACCAGCATCGCCCAATTCGAGCGCGTCGTGATCGACCTCGACGGCATCGCAGATTGGCGTCACATGGTGACCACGGTAGCGGGCAACCTGGGGGCCGCGCGGGAAGCTGCAAATTCCGATCACCTTGTGGTCCGGCTTTCCTTCACCGGACGAACGCCGCTCGCATGGCAGCTCCGTAACGATGTCGACCTCATCAAGACCGAAGCGGAGCACAGGGCATCTGTCATTGGCCGGACCTGGATCGAGAAAGTGGAGATCCAGTGCACCGACCTCGTTTCTGCGGATGGGACCAACGGAGATCCACTCGTCGAACTTCGAGAGCTTGTCGGAAGCGAGATCATCGGTTCGGAAGCTTACCATGCGGCGCTCATCGATATTGGGGAGGAGCTTCGTGGTCATCTGCCACCCGAAAGCAGAGGTACTTTCGGTGCTGATCAGGAGGAGTTTCGGGCGACGTTGCGCCTGCTCGCGCAGGAGGGAGTCGAAGATGTGCTCGCACGGCTCCATCGTCGGAAACAGGATGAGGTAGCATGATGCGCATCAACCGGCTTGACCTTACCCGCTACGGCAAATTCACAGACAAGCACATCGACTTCGGGCCTGTGGAGCCGGGCCGTCCAGATCTCCATATCATCTACGGTCCGAACGAGGCGGGCAAATCGACCGCCCTATCTGCATTCCTCGACCTTCTCTTCGGCATCGAGTCCCGCAGCCGCTATGATTTCCTCCATCCTTACTCAACGATGCGCATCGGGGCCGCATTGGACATCGGTGGTGTTGCCCGTGAGCTAGTCCGGATCAAGAAGCCCCAAAGCAGTCTGCTCGGTCCGGGCGATCAGCCGATCGGCGAGCATTTGATACTCGGCGAGCTTGGTGGGGTTGAGCGGGACGTCTATTGCGCGATGTTTTCCCTCGACGATGACACCCTTGAGGAAGGCGGGAAGAGCATCCTGGCCAGCAAGGGTGATCTCGGGCAGCTTCTGTTTTCGGCAAGCACAGGCTTGGCCGCACTAAGCCAGACACTTGTTGAATTGCGTTCGCAGGCCGACGGCCTTTTCAAACTCCGTGCCCGAAGCAGTGAAATCGGCGACTTGAAAAGTCGGCTTTCCGATCTGAAGGAGCGAAAAGAGCAGATTGACACGCTCGCCACCCATTACCGCCAGATGGTGGAAACCAAGGAGCGGTCACTGGCACACTATGACGAAGCGATGGCTGACCGAACCCGGACGCAGCTTCGGCTTGACGAGATTAAGAACCTGCTGACCGCACTGCCACGACTGGCGGAATTGCGGGACATCCGCGGCAGTCTCGCTGAGTTGCAAGATGTTCCCGAAGCGCCGCCTTCGTGGGGAAACCAACTTCCGGTAATTCATCAGGAAGACATCGAGCTTGCCGTGAAGCGGGAGACGGCGAAAGCGTCCATCGCCGAGATTGAGAAAGGGCTCAATGCCATTGCCGTTGACGACATCGCGCTCACCTTGGGGCAAAGGATGGACGCTATCGGCGAGCTGCACGCCCGTTATGTCACCGCTGAAAGGGATCTGCCGGACCGTCGCCTGCAATTGATGGAAGTCGACCGGGAAATTGCGAATATTCTGCGGCTTCTCGAACGCCCTGAAGGAGACGAGCCGAGCAGCCTGATGCTCGGAAGTCGCATTTCTGGGAGCATCAGAGATCTCGTTGAACGCCGCTCCGGTATCGACGCGACACTTCAAAACGCGAAGCGCGAAGCCGAAGAGGCGAACCGCCGTCTGATCGAGTTGCGGAGCAAGCTGTCGAGCGAAGCCGCTGCCTCCATAAACGGCAAAGCCATTGCGGCGCTGGCGAGGGAGCTCTCGGCTCTTCGAGAGAACGATCATGCCGCCCGTCGCCGCGTCGCCGAACGCTCCCGTGTGGATCTTAAAGAAACACTGGCGCAGCAGATGTCGGAACTCCGACCGTGGGGTGAAAGCGTTGACCAGGTACGGCAAATGAGAGTGCCGGCACCTTCTGAGCTGGAGGCCTGGAAATCAGCTCTGTCTAAAGCGGAAGCCGAGATCGATCGCTACAGCGATGACAGCAGGCGCCTCACGAGTGAGCTGCGGTGTTTGCGAGCCGAACTGGATGCATTGAAGAATTCCACCGGCGTCGTGGACGATCTTGAGGCAGCGACGTCGCGATCAGCGCGTGAAGCGGCATGGGCTACGCATCGTGACGCGCTCGATGAATCGACCGCTGCGGCGTTTGAGATCGAGCTGCGGAAAGACGACCTGATCACCAGCGTACGGCTGGGACAGATGAGCGACCTGGCGAAGCTGAATCAAACTTATCAGAGGCTCGCCGTCGCGGAAGCGGAATTGGATCGCTCAGCGGAGTTGCTGAACGCGGCGAAGTCGAAACGCGAAGCTATCAGGGCCGAAATTCTGGAGTCCGCTCGGAAAATGGCTCTGACCGTTTCTGGCGAGATCAAGCTAGGTGGGCTTGAGGCATGGCTGGGACGCCGCGAAATGGTCCTCGCGACAGCCGACTTGCTCCGGGAGGCCGAAGGTGACTTACGCCAGGCGGAAGCGGACGGCTCGGCGGCGCGCAACCGGCTCTCGGCGGCATTATCGGCGGCAGCCGTTTCCCAGGATCACTCTGACTCCTACGAAGCGCTTTTGGCCAGGGCCCAGTTCGCCGTTGATCTTGAAGTTGAACACAAGAACTTGAGGGAGCAACTTGAACGCTGCGAAAGGGAGCAGGCTTCCCGCCAGTCAGCCCTTGAAACGGCAACTGCCGACGAGGCGCAATGGGACGCGTCATGGGCTGAGGTTTGCAAGAGCTGTTGGCTCGGCGCAGGAGGAACTATCCCCAGCCTCGCAACCGTCAAGGAGGTATTGGACAGACTTGCCGAGCTTGGCCCGGCCACTCAACGGCAAGCCGGCTTGGCAGATCGCATCGCCAAGATGGAGGAAGATCAGGCAGCCTTCTTGCGCGAACTGTCCGTCATGGCTGCGGAACTCGGATTGGACCGATCAGCAGAGAGTGCCCTGAGACTCTGGGCGCTGATGTCCGCGAGAGTGGAAGAGGCTCGGGCGAAAAAGGCAGAAAGGGAATCCAAGCACCTTGCTCTCGAGGATCAGATTCTCAAAAACCGGGACCTGGAGGCTGAAATCGCGATTTGCGAGCGCCGCAAATCTGAAATGACGCAGCTGTTCGGAGTATCTTCGCTGCAGGAGGTAGAGAAGAAGCTGCGCACGATCGAGCAGAGGAGAGACTTGCGCCGGCGGTCCGATACCATCGAACGCGAAATCCGAGAGGCGCTGTCAATCCAGGACATGGCCGATGTCGAACAGATGCTTGATGCCGCGGATCGGCCTGCGCTGGAGGTCGAGCAGGTAGAACTCAGGGCCCGGTTTGAGGATCAGGATCGGCGCGTACGGGAGCTGTTTACGGCATACAGCAAAGCGTCCGACGAGTTGGATGCCGTCGACGGCGAGAGTGCCGTGGCTGCTCTTGAAGAGCAACGGCGCACGGTCCTCCTGGAAATCGAGGATAAGGCGTTCAGCTACTTCCGCCTTAGGGCCGGCATCGTCGCGGCCGAGCAAGCCTTGCGCCTCTACCGCGACAAGCATCGCAGTTCGATGATGGTTCGCGCCTCGGAGGCTTTTCAGGTGATCAGCCGCGGAGCCTATCGTGGTCTGGCGACCCAGCCCGACAAGGACACTGAAGTCCTTATTGGCATCGGGGCTGATGGGAGTTCCAAGCTTGCGCAGGAGATGTCAAAGGGAACGCGCTTCCAACTCTATCTCGCGCTCAGAGTGGCCGGCTACCACGAGTTCGCCCAATCTCGCACCCCTGTTCCCTTCATCGCCGATGACATCATGGAGACGTTCGACGACTTCCGTGCCGAGGAAGCCTTCCGGCTATTCGCCGACATGGCGAAAGTGGGTCAGGTAATCTACCTGACGCATCACCAGCATCTTTGCGATATCGCCCGGCGCGTTTGTCCCAATGCGCGCATACACGAGTTGACGCCGCCACTCGCTCTGGAAAACCGTGCGGCATGAGACGTGAGAGCCGAGTGGGGGATTCGGAGCGCTATCGGCCTCGGAGATCACGCCGATATCGTCTCAGCTGATTTTCATGTCATTGCCGATTTCCGATGCGACGGCGCTGGCGTCGTCGCGCGCGCGAGGAGTTTTGGATATTCGCTGTCAGGTCGGCTTGCAAACGAATTTCGTCTCCGCGATGGCCCGGCGATGGTGCGCCGGGGCAACATCTGGGGGGCAATGAATACCATCACCACAATCTCAAAGCTCGACGAGCGCGTTGCGCGTGACCAGCGCCATGCCGAAATCGCGGCCAGCGCAGCAAGGGCTGAACTTGTAAGTCTTCGCCCGGCGCTGGCTCCGGTGGATAGCCGCTTCGGTCTGAAATCGATGCCGATCTTGCGAGGGATACGGATGATACCGGCGACGGAAATGTGCAGCCCGCAGGTCGGATAGCTGCATAGGCAGCTATCTCGACAGGCGGTTCTCGTCGTCGATCAGAATCAGGCGGGCCGGGGCCGCATTGCCCCATTTCCAGAGCACGAGATTAAGATCGTCCCCCCCAATTTGATGAGAATCGGAGCATTAGGGTCCTTGCCAAGGTGGGCAATGAGATTGAGCAATTCGCCGTTGTGAGACACGCGAGGTGCCGCGACGGGGGCGTCAAACCGTGTAAGCGCGATGTATGCAATAAATGCGACGACAGCTAAAAACGCCAATGCGACGATAGCGGCCATCGTTGAGGAGATAGGCTCGAATTTGAAAAAACCGAACCCTCCTTGCAAAAGAAGGAAAAACACACCCAGCCCCAATGCTGGTATTCTATGCGCCGAGAAGTTAGTGCCGGTTCCTCCTGGCGCTACCTGCCGGCCAGGCTCCGTGGACGGCATGCCTGACACGACGAAAGGATAGCGCTTGATGAGCCAAATGATATGGAGCTTCGAGACCAGGGACTTCAAGGTCGTCTGCGAAGCGGCAGAGCCGAGCTTCATCGATCCTTTGGTGCACAGCCAAGAAGTCATCGACGCGATCGAACGCGGCGACGCTATGCTCACGCACCTACACGCGCGCGTCTATTGGCGCGGTGAGGAAGTCGGGCGCGCTCGCAAGATTGACTGCATCCATGGGAGCGCTCCACTCCCGGATGATTCCGAATATCGACATGCATTTGATAGCGCCGTCGTTATAGACCATGGGCATCGCCACAAAGTGGCGCGATGGGCGATCAGCGACGCGCGAAAGACTCTAGCCGAGGTTCGGAGCGATCTGCCCGACTTGCATCTTCGGCAAACCACGTGACCACTGCCTTGCGACAAACAGCACCCGTCGGCGACAGTCAGCCGCGCGCCAACGGGTTACTGCCGGTTGCGCTGCGGCCCTGCCGGCTTCCGCTGCACCTGCGTCAGCCGTTCCTGCATGCGCGCGCGGCGCTCGTCCGCCGCGCCGCGTTTTCTCATTTTATTTTAGTCTGGCCGTCTTGGGAACAAACTCATGAATATCCTTATAAAGACAATCATCTTGCTTACTGCGATGATAATGCTGCCTGTTTTGGTGTTGTCACAAGTTCTTCATGGATACTTCTGGAAGCGAAGATTGAAGATTTAGTCCATTTAGTCGAAGTCGGCTCTGCGAGCTTTCCCTATGGAGGTGTCTTTGAACTTGCGGATTCGAAAGAAACCATAAGCGACGCTTTTAAATGCACGCAGTCTCTCCTGTGATCTGGAGCCGTCGGTTGATATTTGTCCCAGCGGCCCGGCCCGGTCGTCCGCACCGTGCCGGACGGGCAAAGCTGTCAGCCGCGCCAACGGGCTACTCCCATCCCGGCTGCCCGCGCCGGGGCCCCGACGGCCGCCGCCGCGCTCCAATCGCTCCTGCATGCGAGCGGCGCGTCGTCTGACACGGTGCGCTGCTCATGATCGGGCTTTTCGGCCGTAATGGTGCCTGAAGCTGTAGCGCGTTCGGAAATTTATTCGTCAGCAGTTGGGTCTCCGAGCGAGAGCTGAGCGACAGCCAGATGGTCGGCCCTGTAGATGAGGCGGGGCTTGTCCTCTCTAAGCGCAATTAGGGAGACTTTGTTGCCGTTGCGGCCCGCAACGATTCGAACAATCCAGTCCTGGGCTGTTCGATGGAACGCTATGTCGCCGGCTTCCGCATTCTCTCCCTGTTGCAGTGCCGGTACATTCCCGCGATGGGTAGCGCAGTCGTCGCTCAATCGCTGAATATCCTTTAGCCAATCCAGTTCGATTGAGGTTAGGCCTCCGATGCTCTGACGTGCTTCATCGATCACCGCTTCGTCTGAAAGGATGATCTGTGCGAGCGCAAGAATCATCGCATTCTGTTTCAGCCTTTGCTCGCCTGCTTCAGGGTTCTCCCTGAAAGGCTTCTGCAAATTCAATGTCAGTCCGCAGTCCCAAGCCAGCCAAAGCAGCAAGCCCTTGAGACGCGCCACGTCATCGCTGTCCCGAAAATCCTCTCCAAGTGGTTCGAGGCTGAGAAGTGACGTATTGGACGCTAAGGGGTCCCGCTCGAAGAGATTCAACATGACTGCCTCAAGGAGATGCAGCCGCTGATCCCTCGGAACTGTTGTTTTCCCTTTTTCGACCCAGGCGACTCGTCCATCACAGGTTCGCAGTTCTCGAAGAACGGCCAGCACGCCCAACAAGCGGACCAATACTTTTGTAAGCGGCTGCTTTCCTTCGGAGAAAGCTTTCAACTGCGATACCATCCTGTTGATGATGGTGCGTACCTTCGAATGACAAACCCGGAGCAGATCAGCTTGCTTTTCGGGCGTGAGATTCGTGATCTGGCCATCGGGATCGTCGTCAGCGCCAATCTGCTCTTCTTCAGTGCGGCCGAACCGATCGATCTCTTCGTGCGACTTATCCTCCCGCATGCGCAAGTGGTAGATCAAGGCATCGAGCAAATAGGCAAAGTCGCTAGAGTGCTCCAAGCGCCGCTTCTTGCCGCGCTTCTTCATTTCGCCCACATCGATGGCCAGCGTCTCGGGAACATCGGATCCATTTGGCTGATCCGTACTGCGCGAGCCTGAGTTCCTTAACGGCTGGGTCGGCGTGGCGGCGTTATCTTCGTCAAATATGATCTTATCAATGCACTGAATAAGCAGAGCGATGTCAGGAGTATCGCTCTCCAGGCTGAGCAGAGCATCCTTGAAGCGCCGCTGCGTTCCGCTCCGGGCCTGCTCCTCCACCATGCCAGCATGATGGAGGATAAGTTTCAACACTATGCCGCCCGCAATGGCGCCGTGGAGCGCAGCGGCCTTCTCGATGTCTAGGGCCGCAAAATCCAGAACTGCAAAGCCTTCTTCGACGGTGAACCCGCCGGCCTGGCAGATTTCGTTCCCATCAGCCGCGTTTAATGTGAACGCCAGATTATCAAACGCTTTAAGCAGGCTTAGGTCGAAAAGGACACGGGTGTCTTCGGCTAGCGCAACGCCGCTGCGAATGCCTGCGGAAGGGGGATCCTCTTCCTGTGCTTGGTTGATTCGGATGGCGTGCCAGTCCTCCGCGGTAAGCGCCGGTAGATTATGAATGTCGCCACATCCGAGTACATTTGCGGTCAGCAATGCATCATCGCCAACGCGGGCGAGCACCAGCTCGACATTGCCGCTGACACTGTCGGCGAGCCATGCGGGTCGACTGGGGTTCGCGCTGCCCGATGCAAAGACGGAGGCACCGCCGGTCTGTTCTGCCAGAACAAATTTGGCGTGGAGATACCGGTTTTCGGAGTTCTCGTCACATCCAAGCCGGTCAGCCCGGACAAAGGACACGCCTTCAAGGTCATGAGCTCGAACGGGCATCTGCACGGTTGCCGGATCGACGGTTACGGTCATCCTTCCCGGCTGCAATTCCTCCTTCACGCGATAGAGGAAGTTCAGCTCCTGATCGAAGAAGGCCCCGCCGATCGAAATCTGGGCCGTCTCTCCCCCCAGCAGCGCGGTGAACTGCTGCCATAGGGATTCCCCTCCCGGACGAGCGGCAAGAAGCCTCAGTCTCGCATCGGGAAGCGGTGCCGCATCCAGCCAAGGGGCGAACTCCTTCACGCGTCGGGTCATGGACCGGACATGGTCGGGGATGCCAGGCGTGAACGCGTCCAGCCAGTATTCGATTTCCGTCCAGACTGCTTGAGCAAGCGCTATCCCGGCCCCGTCATCGTCCCCTTGAATGCGCACAAGATTTGTCATCTCGCGATTAAACCCGAAGCCGGCAAGGGTCATATTGTGACTACCGACCAGAATCGCTCCTTTGGTCTTGCCCGTCAGAAAAACCAGCTTTGGATGAAAAGCGCCCGGAACCCTCACCGGAAGAAGGCTGTACTGACGGCCGGCAAGTCGGGGCGGGTGGACCGTCAAAGAGGCCGCATATTGCTGAGCATCCATTAGAAGGACGTTGTGCCGCACGCCGGCATTGACCAGCCGGCGCAGCACCACTTCTTCATAGAAGGGCAAATACGCGTTGTAGGTCGTGGTCAGCGAAGCCTCGTAGCCGCCCTTCTTCAGTTCCTCCATCAGCGAGATTTTAGGGAGCATCTGCAAGCTCCAGCTGCGCGCGTCCCAGGATACTGGGCTGCCAGCCCGAGGCGGTTCTCTCAAGCGCGCCAATGTCCTTGAGCACCCGAACAGCCTGATTGAAACGAGGTCGTGTGTGAACAGCCGGCGGGATTGCTATGACTTCCATCCCGCGATCAGAAGGGCGTATTCTGAATGTAGATTGCGACTGACCACGAAGTTTTCTTAGAGCCACACGCAGGTGCATCTCTAGGCCCCAGTTGATCAAGAGCCACCGGAGCACATCGTGAATTGTCGTGGAGGCCCAGCTGCCCGAGGCATTGCGGGCAAACGACTCCAGGTTGATCGGATAATAACGGAAATAGTCCGCCTCAAACACCAGGTCGGCGTACTGCCGATCGGTAGAATCGGCCCTGCTCGCAAGTGCAATCAGCGCTCGCAGAGCAGCCAAAACGATCTCTTCGCGGTTCTGGGCCGACTTTCTAGCCCGTGAGAGTGACGTGATGCGCTCAGTCAGCTGCACCTCATGCATCGGCTCGTTCCAGCGCGTAAGGTCCGGTAGCCACACCTTGCTGTCAGCGACACACTCCGAAAATGTCTTCTGCGGCCCCAGAACCTCCAACGCTTCCAAAGTTTCCGATTGCTGCATGAACCAGTCTGCGATGTCTGCGCTTGCATCGAAACGAAGAGACGATGCTTCGTAGGCATCAAGCAAGACGTAAAATAGCCCCTGCACCGCAACCGAGAGCAGCTCGTTGCGGGCGTAGATCGCCCATTTCTCGTGGGTACCGGATAGTGCGGGGGAAATGGTCCACGGCTCGCCACCCGGCAGGCTGCTGGCATAAGTACAAGCACGAAACGCTGTCTCGGAGAGCTGTTGACCGTGGGCACAAAGAAGGTCGGCAAGCTGCAATATCAATTGCAGCGACCGGCGGCGCGGCAGCGCCTCGCTGTCGTGGAAACGATCCCTAACAAAGAACAGCTCGCCGAGGATCTCCTGCTCACTCGGACTGTTGCAAAGCTGGCAGGGGCAGAAGCCATGTAGAGCATCCAGCTCCGACGCCGTAACCAAGTCGGCATCGACCGCTTTCATGAAAAGCGGTCGATTGACGCTGGCATCCATTCGCTCAGCGATGACAGCCCCCACTTGCCTGGTATAGCGGACCCCAGCGGACGCATCGCCGTCGATAATCGAAAGCTCTCTTAAGACTCCGAGATAATACTGTCCAAGCCCACCCAGGTCGCTCGCGAAATATCGCTTCTTGGCCCCCAACCGTAGTGAGAAGTCGGACAGATGGATTGTGCCGTCAGCCCCCAGCGACCGCGCGACGCTTGCCAGAGTATCACTACCCACCATTGCTGCAGCATGATCGTCCGCATCGCCGCCGCATACAGCGGCATGGCGTTGCGCGATAAGACAGAACAGACAATCAGCACGGCGAAAACGCTCGATGAAGGCGTCATTGAATTCCCGGTGGCCGGCCTTGTCGAGAGCCCATATAAGCCAAGGGTAGAAAGAATAGTATCGCGCTCTGTCCGTAACGTTAGTGATGCCAGGGAGCAGCCGTCCATATATGCTTATGCAGGGCGCTTGCACAGCTAGATGATCCAGCCCTCCGACCTGTGGTGGGGGCTTAACCCACGCCGTCTCTATCTGCATAAATTATGCCCCCCGCAATCATCGCCATATCCGCCGGGATATTCAAATCAGCTTATCAATCAATCAACGGACTACAATCCAAGAAGCGTCGTGGATTGACAAGGCAAACCGCTGCCAAGAAACGATCCCTGCCGCCTGTCCATCGGCGGGGAATTTTCCGGGTGGCGCGAATCCTTTGGCCGGGCAGGACCCTCTCGCTCTCGGCAAGGGCCGGGTGCTGCCGCGCCCTTTCCTCGTCTCCAAATCAATTGCGTAAGGTATCAAAAAATGATACTTTATGCATATGAAATCAGAATCCCGCCTGCATGCCCGTGACTACATTTCCCGCTTGGCAGCCGGCGGTCACTATCATTTCAGCTCTGCCGATGCCCAGTCCGCTTTGGGCGTGTCTGCCGATGCCGCCAAGCTGGCCCTGAACCGGCTTGCGAAGCAAGGCTTGATCGCTTCCCCGGCCCGGGGATTCTACGTCATCGTTCCTCCGGAATATAGCTCTCTCGGCTGTCTGCCCGCTGAGCAGTTTATTCCCGCGCTGATGAAACGGCTGGGCCTGTCTTACTATACCGGCCTGCTGTCGGCTGCCCAGTTTCACGGCGCCGCCCATCACCGCCCGCAGGAATACCAGGTGATGGTGGCCAAAAGCCGCCGCCCCATCACCTGCGGCGCGGTACGCGTCGCCTTCGTCATGCGCAAGAACATCAGCGCGATTCCCCTGCAGAGCTTCAATACGCCGCGCGGCACGGTTCTCGTATCGACGCCCGAAGCGACGGCTGTCGATCTTGTCGGCTATTACAACCATGCCGGCGGCCTAGATCAGGTCGCGACAATTCTCGGCGAACTCGCCGACAATCTTGACCCCGACAAGCTTGTAGCCGCGGCTCAGACAGCGCCTGTCCCGTGGGCGCAGCGGCTGGGCTATCTGCTGGAGCGGGTCGAGGCCAGCGCGCCCGCGCATGCACTGAAATCCTATGTCCGCAAACATGCCCGGCAGGCGACGATCCTGCAGCCGACAGCGGAGGCCAAGGGCGCTGAACGGGATGAAGGCTGGAAGCTCGACATCAACGCCGACGTGGAGGCGGAGCTGTGATCCCGCGCGACTACATAACCGAGTGGCGGTCACAGGCCCCTTGGGTTCAGGACATCCAGGTCGAGCAGGACCTCGTTATCTGCCGGGCGCTGGTCGAGATATTTTCCCACCCCGTGCTATCGGAAGCGCTGGCGTTTCGCGGCGGCACAGCGCTTTACAAACTCTACCTCAAACCGGCCGCGCGCTATTCCGAGGACATCGACCTCGTGCAGATGCGCGCCGAGCCGGCGGGGCCGGTCATGGAGGCCCTCCGGTCGGTGCTTGACCCTTGGCTCGGCACGCCGCGCTGGAAGCAGACCGAAGGCCGCGTAACCTTCGTGTACCGATTTTCGTCGGAGGATGCGCCGCCGATCAAGATGAGGCTGAAGGTCGAAATCAATTCGCGCGAACACTTCGCCGTTCACGGCTTCAAGCAGATGCCGTTCGGCGTTTCGTCGCGCTGGTTCGAAGGCGCGTGCGAGATACCGACCTACGAGTTGGACGAGCTTCTCGGCACCAAGCTGCGCGCGCTCTATCAGCGCAAGAAGGGCCGCGATCTGTTCGACCTGGCGGTCGCCCTTGCGCATGACGGCGTCGATCCCGGCCGCATCATCGAGACCTTTGCGGCCTACATGGACTATGGCGGGCACACCATAACGCGCGCCCTGTTCGAGCAGAATATGCATCAGAAGCTCATTGATCCGCAGTTTACCGCCGATATCAGTCCGCTCCTCGCGACCGGGTATTCCTGGGATTTACGGGCGGCGGCCGATGCCGTCGGCGCCGCGCTGATTGAGCGGCTTGCTGGCGAGTCGTGGAAGGGCGCTTCGTAACTATGCCAAGCGAGATTGGCGACAAGGAATGCATCGCCTCGCTACAGCTTCAATCCACGATGGTTTTCCAGGTACGTCACCGCTTTGTCCAGAGCGCGCATGATTTGAAGTTGATTAGCACCAAATGCATAGTGACCTGTGATCGCGGTTGAAACAGGCATCGCATCGTCCGTATTGCGCGTCTTTAACTTTCCGCCCTTTTGTCGATGAATATCGGGTAACAGAAGTCCCTGCCTTCGCCTTCGAACACTCCATTAGGCCCCCAGTTCTGGATGCTCGCGTTATAGCACTCGTTCCCGACGATTCGCTCCAGCTCCAGGAGCAGCGTCATACGCTTCTTCGTGACTTTTGCCGTCGTTCCTTGTGCTCCTGTCTGCCCGTTTTGCGAGAACGGCTGTGAATCAGCATCGAAGGTTGACCCCTATCATCGGTCCCGTAAAGCCTTGATTTGGCGAGATGAAATGGGGATCGGGTGGGGTCACGATCGGCGCGGAGGATGACCCCACCCGCGTTGCGAGTTTTGCAAGCAAAGTCAGGCACTTGCCGCCGTTTCGAACGGGGTCAACCTTCGGTGCTGATTCACAGGCAAGGCAGGGGCTCAAGACTTACGCAACATCAGAACCCAGGAAACCATCCGAAAGCGTCAGCGTCGTTGGATACTGGTCCTAGTTTGAGCGGCGGAGGCACTGCCCGAGAACCGCACGCTCATCTCAACTCCGCTTTACTCCTCAAGATGTAGCCTTCAGCGACGGTAGATCTCTAGATCGGGAAAGGTCGGACTACCTGGTGTCCATAGTTCGACGCTATCCGAATGCATTTCATAGAATTCGCGATCAACGGTGACGCGAACCGCGCTGGGCAGATAGCCATCGACGAGGCGGTAGTCTTTCTCGTTCAGGTGACCAGCTTCGGTGCCCAGCGGTAGAAGGATCGGCCGATCCAAAACTGCGCGAAGATCGGACAGCGTGATTGCGGGATCAGGGCGCGCCGGCACTTCGAGATCGTCGTCCGCAAACACGTCCAAGTTCAGGGCCGAATCTTCGCCGGCCGCTATCGCGCTGTCGAGCGCCTGAAGCGCATCGTCCCGCTTACTCTCCGAGGCTGCCGTCGTTGACAGAACCGATTCCTCGATAAGGCGAGGAAGGCGCGTCAAGATCGGCTGAAGGCCACCGACAACCTTCTCAAAGATCGAGATGCGGCTGCGCAAGGCACGATAGACGTCGGCCTCGACGGTATCGTCATAGTGCAGATTGATAATCCGGATGTCCGAAAAGCGCTGCCCGAGACGATCGATGCGTCCGATGCGCTGTTCAACCCGCATCGGGTTCCAGGGCATATCATAGTTCACTAAAGCGCCGCAAAATTGGAAGTTCAGGCCTTCCGCCGCGGCATCCGTGCAAACAAGAACCTCTGATCGACCTTCCTTGAAGCGCCGCTTGACTTCATCACGCGTGATCGAAGTCCACGTGCCATCGGTGTTTCGCACTTCACCGCCGCGCCCGGAAAAGCACATCACGGAATTCCCTGCACCAACGAGCAAGTCCCTCAGATAATCCATTGTGTCGGTGAACTGAGTGAACACCATCACCTGCGGATAGCCACTACCCTTCACCTCACTTAGGACCTTGGTCAGTTCGATTGCTTTGCTATCGGTGGGAAGGCGCTTGATATCATCGACAATGGTTTCGATCGTCGCGATCTCTTCGAACGCAAGCGCGCGGCGCTCATCTTCGGTAACGGTTTCGATATCAATCTCTTCGCCTGCTTCGACCTGATCGGCGATATTTTCGTCGATACGTGCTTCATCCGCCGCAGTCAGGAGCCCGCCGACCCCTCCTTTTCGTTTTTCCATCGTTTGTCGAAGGGCATGGAAGCTCGATGCCAGGCGGCGTCGATAGATCGTCATCACGAAGCCCACAGCGCTCCTCGCGTCGGGCGCCGCAGCGTTGTAAGTTTCCGAGATGTAAGTTTCGACTTGGCTGTAGAGGTCACCTTCCTCGGTCGAAAGCGGAATGAAGCGATCCTCCACTTGGCGGGTGGCAACCGCCGTGGAAAGCTTGCCGGCCTTGAAATATTTCCGGAGAAGTTCGCGCGTATGTCGCGAGACGAGCGCCCTGACGGGTGTCGATCGCTTTATGATTGCGATTGCAGCCCGGCGCTCTTCCGGGGAAAGCTGACGGCGTGGGATCGAGACAGGATCGCGCAGCGCTTGAAGGACTTTTCGGGTCTTGAGGCCACTCAAACGGGTTTGTCGCTCGGCATCCGCGCGGGGAACCTCGCCAAAGTGGGCTTCGCTCGCGCGGAAGAGGGCAGAAAGCCAGTCGAGGCTTTCATTCGTAACCGGTTCCCTAGCCGCTTCCGAGAAGAAGCGGACAAAGGCTTGCGGGGTCCATTCCGGTGGCAACCCGAGAAGGTCGAGCAAGTCCCAGAGTTCGGTCGCGTGGACTTGCAAGGGAGTTGCCGTCAGAAGTATCAGTCCATTCGTTCGGCGTCGCAGCGACCGCATCAATTGCAGAAGCCGGTTCGGGCCTTTGGCCTGCGGTGTTCCCGCGCCTTTTGTTCGCGCATGATGGGCCTCATCAAGCACAACGAGATCCCAGGGATCGGCCCCGTCCAGGATTTCGCGTTGCCGATCCTGTCGCCGGGCCAGATGACTCGACATGATCACAAAGGGCTGTCGATGCCAGGCCTCGCGTGAGACGAGCTTCTCGAAATCATGATCCCGTGCCGGCGATCGATACCAATTCAGCTTCTGGCCATCGTAGATTGGCCAGTTCAGATTGAATTTTTCACGGAGTTCGATCTGCCATTGCCTGCAGACGTTTTTCGGCGCGAGGACGAGGACACGCTTGAGTTTGCCCGCCATCCATCCCTGTCGCACCAGAAGCCCGGCCTGCACGGTCTTTCCGAGGCCGACTTCATCGGCGATGAGAAGCTTCGGCGGCCAGTTGTCATATAGGCGGTGATAGGCTCGAATCTGATGCGGCCACGGGACGACAGCAG
>NZ_RZSL01000160.1:0-11356 GCF_003997355.1 Mesorhizobium sp. M1E.F.Ca.ET.041.01.1.1
AGTATGAGAAGAAGAGCGGCAACAAGGTCAACATCGTCGTCATGCCGCCGTCGACGACCGACCAGTTCGGCCAGTACAAGCTGTGGCTCGCCGCCGGCAACACCGACATCGACGTCTATCAGACCGATGTGATCTGGGCGCCGCAGCTCGCCAGCCAGCTCGTCGACCTGACCGCGGCGACCAAGGATGTCGTCGGTGCGCATTTCCCGTCGATCATCCAGTCGCAGACCGTCAACGGCAAGCTCATCGCGCTGCCGATCTTCACCGACGCGCCGGCGCTCTACTACCGCAAGGACCTGCTCGACAAATACGGCGCCAAGGTGCCGACCACCTGGAAGGAGCTGGCCGATACCGCCAAGCTCGTCATGGACAAGGAGCGGGCCGCCGGCAACAAGGACATGTGGGGCTTCGTCTTCCAGGGCAACGCCTATGAGGGGCTGACCTGCGACGCGCTCGAATGGGTGATGTCGAATGGCGGCGGCCAGATCATCGAGCCCGACGGCACCGTCTCCATCAACAATGCAAAGGCGGCGACGGCGCTCGACATGGCCAAGGGGTGGATCGGCACCATCGCGCCGCCCGGCGTGCTCGCCTACCAGGAAGAGGAATCGCGCGGCGTCTGGCAGACCGGCAATGCGGTCTTCATGCGCAACTGGCCCTATGCCTATGCGCTGGGCAACGGCCCTGACGCACCGATCAAGGGCAAGTTCGACGTGGCGCCGCTGCCGGCCGGCACGGACGAGGGCGCGCGGCCGGCCGCGACGCTCGGCGGCTGGAATCTTGCCGTCTCCAAATATTCGAAAAACCCAGACGCGGCGATCGATATGGTCAAGTTCATCGCCTCGCCCGAAATGCAGAAATACCGGACGCTGAGAACGTCCAACCTGCCGACCATCCAGGCGCTCTATGACGATGCCGACATCGCCAAGGAACAGCCGATCATCCCGCGCTGGAAAGAGGTCTTCCTCAACGCGGCGCCGCGCCCGTCCGCCGCGGTCAAGGTCAAATACAACGAGGCGTCGAGCCAGTTCTGGACCGCCGTGCACAAGACCTTGTCGGGCGAAGGCAGCGCCGTCGACAATCTCGCTGATCTCGAAGTGACGCTGACCAAGCTGAAGGGCAACGGCTGGTGACCGCGGAGCCTGCGGGGGCAGGCTCCGGCGTCGTCGCCGGCAGAGCGAGCGCCGGCAGGTCCGCGCCGGCGAAAGCCGAGGTGACCGCCCGGCGTCCATCCTCGCAACTGATGCGTCAGCGCGTACGCTCGGCCTGGCTGTTCCTCACGCCGATGCTTGTGGTGCTTGCCGCCGTCGCCGGCTGGCCGCTGATCCGCACGGTCTATTTCAGCTTCACCGATGCCTCGCTGTCCGATCTCGACGCCCGCCAGTGGGTCGGCTTCGGCAACTATTTCTCGGTGCTCAGCATGCCGAGCGGCCGCACCATATATGACGGGCTGCTGGTCGATCCGGTGTGGTGGCGCGCCGTCTGGAACACCGTGCGCTTCACGGCGATCTCGGTGACCTGCGAGACGATCCTCGGCATGATCGTGGCGCTGGTGCTCAACGCCGAGTTCCGTGGGCGCGGCATCGTCAGGGCGGCGATCCTCATTCCCTGGGCGATCCCGACGATCGTCTCGGCCAAGATGTGGCAATGGATGCTCAACGACCAGTTCGGCATCATCAATGTCGTGCTGCTCGGCCTCGGCCTGATCCATGCCAAGATCGCCTGGACCGCCAGCGCCGACACGGCGATGGTGGCGGTGCTGATCGTCGACATCTGGAAGACGACGCCGTTCATGGCGCTCTTGATCCTTGCGGCGCTGCAGATGCTGCCGCGCGAGATCCTCGAGGTCGCCAGGCTCGACGGCGCCAATCCGTGGCAGATCTTCTGGCGGGTGACCTTGCCGCTGATCCGCCCTGCGGTGATGGTGGCGGTGATCTTCCGCGCGCTCGATGCGCTGCGCATCTTCGACCTGATCTATGTGCTGACGCCCAACAATGTGCAGACCAAGTCGATGTCGGTGTTCGCGCGCGAGAACCTATTCGAGTTCGACAAGTTCGCCTATGGCTCGGCCGCCTCGACGCTGCTGTTCCTGATCCTCGCGCTGCTCACCATTTCCTACATCCGCATCGCCCGGATAAGCCTGGAAGGAGGCCGCTGATGGCAATGCTGAAGCGCGCGGCCTTCTACCTGCTGGTGGCGGGAATCGTCTTCATCGCCGTCTTCCCGTTCTATTACGCCATCGTCACCAGCCTGAAATCGGGGACCGAGCTGTTCGAGGCGAGCTTGTGGCCGAAGACGCTCAGTCTCGCCAACTATCGGAATGTGCTCACCGAAGGCACATTCCTGCGCAACCTGGTGAATTCGCTGATCGTCTCGGGCGCGGTCGTTCTGATCTCGCTGCTGCTCGGCGTCACCGCCGCCTATTCGCTGGCGCGGATTCGTTTCCGCGGCCGGTCGGCGCTGATGCTCGCCATCCTGTCGGTCTCGATGTTTCCGCAGGTGGCGGTGCTGGCCGGTCTGTTCGAGATGATCCGCTGGGCCGGCCTCTACAATTCGCTCATCGCGCTGATCTTCTCCTACATGATCTTCACCTTGCCGTTCACCGTCTGGGTGCTCACCACTTTCGTGCGCGACCTGCCGGTCGAGATCGAGGAAGCGGCGATCCTCGATGGCGCCACGCCCTGGATCATCATCAGCCAAGTCTTCCTGCCGCTGATGTGGCCGGCGCTGGCGACGACGGGGATGCTCGCCTTCATCGGCGCCTGGAACGAGTTCCTGTTCGCGCTGACCTTCACCTCCAACAACGCGCAGCGCACCGTGCCGGTGGCGATCGCGCTGCTGTCCGGCAGCTCGCAGTTCGAGATTCCCTGGGGCAACATCATGGCCGCGTCGGTCATCGTCACCGTGCCGCTGGTGGTGCTGGTGCTGATCTTCCAGCGCAAGATCGTTTCGGGTCTTACCGCCGGCGGGGTCAAAGGTTAGCACGCAACCGGCGCGCTCATGCCGCGTTTGGGTATCCGAGGGGCTGATCGGAGATTTGAGATGAAAACGCTTCTGACCGCGACCGCCGTCGCGCTGCTTGCCGGCGCGCCGGCCGCCCTTGCCCAATCGGACGACACCAGCCCCGATGCGGTCGGCCCCATGGTGACCGAGGACAAGATCGACACCCAGACCTTCATCACGACCGTGCCCAACGCCAACGAATTCGAGATCCAGTCGAGCAAGCTGGCCGAGGAGAAGTCGGCGTCGGACGACGTGAAGGACTTCGCCAGGCAGATGATCGAGGACCACACCAAGGCTGGCAATGACTTCAAGGCGGCAATGAGCCAGGGCCAGACGACGGCTTCGATCAAGCCGGCCGGGCCAAGGCTGCAGCCCAAGGAACAGCAGATGCTGGGCGAGTTGAAGAGCGCGAGCGGCAAGGATTTCGACGCCAAATACATCAAGATGCAGACCGACGCGCACAAGGATACCGTCGCGCTGTTCAGCACCTATGCGAAATCGGGCGACGACCCGGCGATGAAGGAATTCGCCAAGAAGGAGCTGCCGGTGCTCAAGATGCACGAGAAGCATGTGAAGGAGCTGGCGGTGGCGCATCAGAGGTGAAGCAGTCCTTGCCTTCTCCCCTTGTGGGAGAAGGTGGATCGGCGCGCCAGCACCGAGACGGATGAGGGGTGTTGGAAGGAACGAGACGGCGGCGACTGTGTGCCTTCTCGGCGGCGATGAGACGGTTGTAATCAGGCGTATCGCCAAGCTGGAACACCCCTCATCCGACCGAGCTTCGCTCGGCCACCTTCTCCCACAAGGGGAGAAGGGGGAGCCCGAAAGGATCGGCCATGCCCAAGATCGATCTATCCGCCGTGCCCGTCCGCAAGGGCTCGGGCTACCCGACACCCTTCGATCAGCCCTGTGCGGAACGCACGCGCCAGCGCCTGGGCGACGCCGGCGGCTTGCAGGATTTCGGCGTCAACCTCATGACGCTGCCACCCGGCGGCTGGTCGAGCCAGCGCCACTGGCACAGCCATGAGGATGAGCTCGTCTATGTGCTGGAGGGCGAGCTGACGCTGGTCGAGGACGGCGGCGAAACGCTGCTCAAGGCAGGCGATAGTGCTGCCTTCGCCAAGAACAGCGGCGACGGCCACCACATGATCAACCGCTCTTCAGTCACGGCGCGCTACCTGGAAGTCGGATCGCGCAATCCGGACGATGTCATCACCTGCTCCGACATCGACATGATGAGCCCGAGTTCGGATGGGCGGTTTTTGCACAAGGATGGGGTGCCGTATCCGGGGCAGGGGTGAGGGAACGCTCCCCCTTCTCCCCTTGTGGGAGAAGGTGTCGCCGAAGGCGACGGATGAGGGGTGTTCCAGAAAACACCAGCATCTCACTCCGCTGGAGCACCCCTCATCCGTCTCGGCGCTTCGCGCCGATCCACCTTCTCCCACAAGGGGAGAAGGATAGGCGCCTCACCCAAAATACTCCTGCAGCGGCGTCACCTCCAGGCTCCCCGCCCGTAGCGCAGCAATCGCCTCCGCCACGGCCGCCGCGCCTGACAGCGTCGTATAGTACGGCACCTTCTGCATCAGCGTTGCTCGCCGCAGCGACTTCGAGTCCGACACCGCCTTCTGGCCGTCGGTGGTGTTGAAGACGATCTGGACCTGGCGGTTGCGGATGGCGTCTTCGATGTGCGGGCGGCCCTCGAGCACCTTGTTGATCTTTTCCGCCGTCACGCCGTTTTCGGCGAGGAAGCGCGCGGTGCCGGAGGTGGCGAGCACCTTGAAGCCCTGGCCGGCGAGGCGCTTGACCGCCGGCAGGATGCCCTTCTTGTCCTCGTCGCGGACCGAGACGAACAGCGTGCCCGCGCGGGGGAGATCAACACCCGCCCCGAGCTGGCTCTTGGCGAAGGCCAGGGCAAAATCGCGGTCGAGGCCCATGACCTCGCCGGTCGAGCGCATTTCCGGTCCGAGCAGGATGTCGACGCCGGGGAAGCGGGCGAAGGGAAACACCGCTTCCTTGACCGCGATGTGGCCGGGATTGCGCGGGTCCGGCATCGCGCCGTAATGGGCGAAAGCGTTTTCCAGCGTCTCGCCGGCCATGATGCGGGCCGCGATCTTGGCGATCGGGCGGCCGATGGTCTTGGCGACGAAGGGCACCGTGCGCGAGGCGCGGGGGTTCACTTCCAGCACATAGACCGTGCCGTCCTGGATGGCGTACTGCACGTTCATCAGGCCGCCGACATTGAGCGCGCGGGCGAGGCTTGCCGTCTGCCGCTCCAGCTCGTCGACGAGGTCCGGGTGCAGCGCGTGCACCGGCAGCGAGCAGGCCGAGTCGCCCGAATGGATGCCGGCCTCCTCGATATGCTCCAGGATGCCGGAAACGAAGGTGTCCTTGCCGTCGCACAGGCAATCCACGTCGACCTCGATGGCGCCCTTGAGATAGGTGTCGAACAAAAGTGGGTTCTTGCCGAGCAGCGTGTTGATCTGGCCGGTCTTGTCGGCCGGGTATTTCTGCTTGATGTCCTCCGGCACCAGGCCGGGCACGGTGTCGAGCAGGTAAGTCTGCAGCATGCCCTCGTCATGGATGATCTGCATGGCACGGCCGCCCAGCACATAGGACGGGCGCACCACCAGCGGGAAGCCGAGCTCGGCGGCGACGAGGCGCGCCTGCTCGACGGAGTAGGCGATGCCGTTCTTGGGCTGGGTGAGGCCGAGCTTGTGCAACAGCTTCTGGAAGCGGTCGCGGTCTTCCGCGAGGTCGATCATGTCCGGCGAGGTGCCGAGGATCGGGATGCCGGCCTGTTCCAGGGCGTCGGCCAACTTGAGCGGCGTCTGGCCGCCGAACTGGACGATGACGCCGACAAGCTCGCCCGAGGACTGCTCGGCACGCAGGATCTCCAGCACGTCTTCCGCCGTCAGCGGGTCGAAATAGAGACGGTCGGAGGTGTCGTAGTCGGTCGACACGGTCTCCGGGTTGCAGTTGATCATGATCGCTTCGTAGCCGGCGTCGCGCAACGCAAACGCCGCGTGGCAGCAGCAGTAGTCGAACTCGATGCCCTGGCCGATGCGGTTCGGGCCACCGCCGAGGATGACGACCTTTTTGCGCGACGACACGCGCGCCTCGTTGGAGAGCTGGCCGGCGAAAGGCACCTCGTAGGTCGAGTACATATAGGCGGTCGGTGAGGCGAACTCGGCCGCGCAGGTGTCGATGCGCTTATAGACCGGATGAACGTCGAGTTTTTCGCGCGCGTTCTGAACGTGTTCGGCGTCGGTCTTCGTCAGCGAGGCGAGGCGGGCATCCGAAAAACCCATCGCCTTCAGCATGCGGAGATTCTCGGCGTCCTCAGGCAGGCCATGCTCGCGCACGCGCTCCTCCATGGCGATGATGCCGGCGATCTGTTCGAGGAACCACGGGTCGATCTTGCACATGGCGTGCACGTCTTCCAGCGAGGTGCCCATGCGGATCGCCTGCGCCACCATGCGCAGCCGGTCGGGCGTCGGCGTACCGAGTGCTGCGCGGATCGCGTTGCGGTCGTCGACGTGATTGGCGGCGGTAGGCCCGTGGCCGATGCCGGGGATCTCGATCTCGTCCAGTCCTGTCAGGCCGGTTTCAAGGCCACGCAGCGCCTTCTGCAGCGATTCCTGGAAGGTGCGGCCGATGGCCATCACCTCGCCCACCGACTTCATGGCGGTGGTCAGCACCGGCTCGGCGCCGGGGAATTTCTCGAACGCAAAGCGCGGGATCTTCGTCACGACATAGTCGATGGTCGGTTCGAAGGAAGCCGGCGTCGCGCCGCCGGTGATGTCGTTCTCCAACTCGTCCAGCGTGTAGCCGACGGCAAGTTTTGCCGCGACCTTGGCGATCGGGAAGCCGGTTGCCTTCGAGGCCAAGGCGGAACTGCGCGAGACGCGCGGGTTCATCTCGATCACCACCAGGCGGCCGTCGGCCGGGTTGACGGCGAACTGCACGTTGGAGCCGCCCGTCTCGACGCCGATCTCGCGCAGCACCGCGATCGAGGCGTTGCGCATCATCTGGTATTCCTTGTCGGTCAGCGTCAGCGCCGGGGCGACGGTGATCGAGTCGCCGGTGTGCACGCCCATCGGATCGACGTTCTCGATCGAGCAGATGATGATGCAGTTGTCCGCCTTGTCGCGGACGACCTCCATCTCATACTCCTTCCAGCCGAGCACGCTCTCCTCGATCAGCACCTCGGTGGTCGGCGAGGCGTCGAGGCCGGACTGGACGATGTCGTAGAATTCGGCGCGGTTGTAGGCGATGCCGCCGCCGGTGCCGCCCATGGTGAAGGACGGGCGGATGATGGCCGGCAGGCCGACATGGTCGAGCGCCTCCGCGGCGATCGCCATGGCGTGGCTGATGTAGCGCTGCTTGCGGTCGCCCTCGCCGAGGTTCCAGCGCGTCTCCAGCGCGTCAAGTGCCGCATTGAGGTTTTCGGGGTTCTCCGCCTTGAGCGCCGCGCGCTCGGCCTCATGCGTCTTGCGGTCGGCGTTCTTGACGTCGGTGGCGTTGGCCAGCATCGAGCGCGGCGTTTCCAGGCCGATCTTGCTCATCGCCTGGCGGAACAGCGCGCGGTCCTCGGCCTTGTCGATGGCATGAGCGTCGGCGCCGATCATCTCGACATTGTAGCGGTCGAGCACGCCCATGCGGCGCAGCGACAGCGCGGTGTTCAGCGCCGTCTGGCCGCCCATGGTCGGCAGCAGCGCATCGGGGCGCTCCTTGGCGATGATCTTGGCCACCACTTCGGGGGTAATGGGCTCGACATAGGTGGCGTCGGCCAGCTCCGGATCGGTCATGATGGTGGCTGGATTGGAGTTGACCAGGATGACGCGGAAACCTTCCTCCTTCAGCGCCTTGCAGGCCTGGGTGCCGGAATAGTCGAACTCGCATGCCTGGCCGATGACGATGGGGCCGGCCCCGATGATCAGGATCGACTTGATGTCGGTGCGTCTTGGCATGTCTACGGGTTCCGTTCGGCGAGCGGCTTGCACGAAAAACCGGGCGGGGGGAGGACCCGGCCGGTTGTGCTTGCGATTCTGGTATCAGGCTAGGAGGGCCTTATAGGGAAGAGTTTTGGCGGATGTAACCCCGAAAATGAGGGAGTAAGGGAGTAAGGGAGTAAGGGAGTAAGGGAGTAAGGGAGTAAGGGAGTAAGGGAGTAAGGGATAGGTTCGGGCGTGCTGTGAAACATACTCCCCTATTCCCCTACTCCCTTACTCCCCTGAAACCTACTCGCCGAGTGCCAGCGCGTCGGTGATCTCGAAACGCTCGGAAACACCGACGCGGATCATGTTGAGCGTTCCCTCGCGGGTGAAGCGGAACGCGTCCGGCGAGTCAGAGCCCGCCGGTTGGCCGCCATGGAAATTGATGACGCGGGTGCCGCCATCGGGCCAGGTCACGGTCACCGTGCTGTCGCCGCCCTTGCGCGCGACGCTGATCTCGCAGTGCGTCATCGGCTGGCCGATACGGCGCGCGCAGGGGATGCCGCCGGCGGCATCTGGGGCAGGGGCATCGGATTCAGCATGTGCCGAGGCCGCGAAGGCGAGGCCATAGGCATCCTGCATGGCGGTCCTGCCGATATCGGCCGCTGATGGCGGATCGGCCGGCTTGTTGCCGCCCAGGCGCGCTGCGATGTCCGGCGTCGGCGCCTCGGAGCGCTGAGGCGCGACGGCTTCCTGAGGCGCAGCGGCCTCGGTCGCCGGCGCGGCGGCATCTTCAGGTGCCGGCGCCGGGTTGTTGGGGCTGAGATAGCGGGCGGGTGCCCATCCGGTGATGTGGGCGTCCTGCGTATCCTCGACCTTGCACCAGGGATAGTTGTTGACGAGCTTGCAGCCGTAATTCTTCACGGCCGCGCCGTTGGGCAGGCGGGCTTCCACCTTCCCACCCGGCGATGCGGTGGCGCGGATGTTGAGGAGATCTTCCGGCGCGAGGCCGCCGACGATCGAAATGATCATGCCCGGCGCTTCCTGAGCCAAAGCCGGCAGGGCGGCCGTGAGCAAAGGAGCGGCGATCAGCAGCGTCGATCGGAGCGCAACTTTGCGCCTCATCCTCAATCCTTCATGAAACCGGTCCGCAGCGCGTGCGCCCATTCCTGTCGTCCCGCCTGTTCGGCCTGCTTTGCGGCGGCTTCATGGTCATAGTCGAGGGCGATCGCCTCGAAGCGGTCGGCGCGGCGAGCCTCATCCAGGTCGATGATGCCATAGCGCGCATATGGGCTGCCTTGCTCGGAAACATGCGCGGGAGGCGTGTCGTCGTCATAGGCAGGGCAACCGACGCTGCCGGGGTTGAAGATGACCGGCCCGCCCGGAATGCGGATGAGCTCGTTTCGATGGCTATGGCCGCAGAGCGCGATCCGGCAGGCGGGGTCGAGCGACTTCAGCCGCCGCTTGATGGCAGCCAGCGGCGCGCGCACCAGTTGGCCGTCGACTATCGCGTCCGCAAGATACTTTTCGTCATGGTCGGGCCGGGCGTGGAAAGCCACGACGCCCGGCGCGATCTCGAGCGTGAGCGGCAAGGCAAACAGCGCCTCGCGCCGGGCGGCGGTCAGCCGCTCCCGCGCATAGCGGTCGGACGGCCACATTTCCGCGCCGGCCGGGTCCTCGGCGACACGGCGGTCGTGGTTGCCTCGCACGGTCGGCAGGTTGAGCGCTTCAAGCCGTTCCATCGTTTCGCGCGGCCACAGAGGCCCGGAGACGCAATCGCCGAGATTGACGATGAGGTCGGCGCCGCCGCGCCGCTCGAGATCGTCGAGCACGGCATCCAAGGCGAGCACGTTGCCGTGGATGTCGGCGAGGACGGCAATGCGCATCAGGCGCCGATCTCGCTGTCGGCGGTGCCGACCATGGGCAGCGCCTTGTCCTCGCCGGCTGCCGCGATCACGCTGTCGAGCAGGCCGGGGAAGCGCTTGTCGAGGTCGTCGCGGCGCAGCGTGATCAGCCGGCTGGTGCCGACCACTTCGGCACGCGTCACACCCGCCTCGCGCAGCTTGGCGAGGTGGTAGCTGAGATTGGTCTTGGAGGCGAGGTCGAGGAACTTGCTGCAGTTCATCGGCACGCCTTCCTTGCTGGCGAGATAGCGCACGATGGCAAGCCTGGTCGGGTCGCCGAGCACGGCGAGTACGATCGGCAGGCTGATCTGGTCGGCGGTTGGGTGGGGCAGGGTCATGGCCGAGAATTAAGCACAAACGGAACCAACTTCAACGCGTCTCCTTGTCATGCCGGGTCACATGAGATCTTCATTTCGAGCCCCGTACTGACACAGGGCTGTCAGCAGGGTTCAGCTATTTTCCCCTGGCTCGGTTGACATCATGCCCCTTCATGTCCAATTGTTCAATAACTTTTGAACTAAGGGCACATCCTCATGGACAAGCGGATCTACTGGCTTGCGCTCGGATCGTTCGCGATCTCGACCGAAGGCTTCGTCATCTCCAGCCTTCTTCCCGACATTGCCTCGGATGCCGGCATCTCCGTTCCGCTCGCCGGCTCGCTGATCACCGCCTTCGCGCTCGCCTATGCGATCGGCGCGCCGGTGCTGGCGACGCTGACCGGCGAATGGGACCGGCGGCGCGTCATCCTGTGGACGCTGGTGTTCTTCGTGATCGGCAATCTCGTCGCGGCGGTGAGCTCGTCCTTCGAGTTGCTGCTCATCGCGCGCATCGTCATGGCGCTCTCGTCCGGCCTGTTCGCGGCAACCGCTCAAGGGACGGCCGTGGCGCTGGTCGATGACCATCACCGGGCGCGCGCGATCGCGGTCGTCGTCGGCGGCACCACGGTGGCGGTGGCGGTCGGCGCGCCGCTCGGCGCGCTGGTCGCGGCCATCGCCGGCTGGCGCGGCACCTTCTTCGCCATTGCCGGGCTCGGCGCGCTGGCCGGCGCGATCCTGTGGTGGCGGCTGCCGCGCGGCATCGTCGGCACCAGGCTGCCGCTCAAGGCTCGGCTGGCGGCGGCGGTCCGTCCCGGCGTGATGCCCATCCTCGCGACGACGGTGCTGGCGCTGGTCGGCGCCTTCGCGGTCTTTGCCTTCATTGCGCCCTTGGCCATCGAGGGCGGCGGTCTCAGCCCGCTTGCGCTGCCCGGCATGCTGCTCGCCTTCGGCGTCGGCGCCGTCATCGGCAACATCGCCGGCGGCCAGGCAGCCGACCGCTTCGGCGCTGCGCGCACCGTCTGCTGGTCCTTGGCGCTGAGCGCGGCCATGCTGGCGACATTCTCGCTGATCCCCACCTTCCTGCCGCATTCCATCGCCGGCCCGGCGCTGATGGGAATGATGGTGCCGTGGGGCATCGTCGGCTGGGCCTTTCCGCCGGCGCAGGCGAGCCGCATCATCAGGATTGCGCCCGATGCGGCTC
>NZ_RZSL01000161.1:0-11229 GCF_003997355.1 Mesorhizobium sp. M1E.F.Ca.ET.041.01.1.1
TCCATATGCCCTATCGAGCGCTCTCCCAGGAAGGAGGCGCGCCCGCGCAGGGCCTTCATCGGCACGGTGGCGTCAGCCGCCCGATCGGCGGTATCGGCGATTTCCGTGGCAGTTTTGCCTTGCGCCAGCGCCTCATACACCGGCTGCAGCACGTCGAGCATGGTTTTTTGTCCGGGCTGCGATTTGCCGCGCGCGGCGACCGCTTCGACCGCCTTGCCGAATGCCGCCGTCAGCGCGGCGCGGTCGGGTACCGCGGGCAGTTCCTTGCCGAGCGCCATGAACAGCGTGCCGAACAGCGGACCCGAGGCGCCGCCGACGGTCATCACCAGCTTGGTGCCGACCGCCTTCAGTGCATCCGGCAGCGGTTTCGCAGCGATTGCCTCCGCCTCGGCGCGCACGGCCTCGAAGCCGCGCCTCATATTGAGCCCATGGTCACCGTCGCCGATCGCCTGATCGAGCGCTGTCAACTCGTCGGCATGCGCCGCGACCGTATCCGTCGCCGCCGCGATCAGTCTGGAGAAATCGGAAGCGGCCATTCTCTGTCCTTCATGCCGGGGCGAACATGGCCGCCACGGCCGCGAACACTTCGGCGACTGCAAAAGCGCCCGGGTCCGCGATGTCAAGCTGCCGGCCGATATAGGCGGAGCGGCCGGCCTTCGCCCTCTGCATCGCGGCGGTCGCCTCCGCGCCGTGCCGCGCGGCCGACGCGGCCGCTTCCAACCCGCTTGCGTCGAGCGCTTTCAGCGCCGGCTCCAGCGCATCGACCATGGTGCGGTCGCCGACCTTCGCGCCGCCGTAGAAAGTCATCCGGTCGAGGCCTGCGAGCAACGCCTTGCCGAGCGGGGCTCCGCCCTTGAGCGACTGCGCCGCCGCGGTGAAGAAGATCGACAACAGCACGCCGCTCGAACCGCCCATCGAGGTGCCCAATATATCGCCGATTGTGGCGAGAGTTGCGCCCCGGTCGGCGAGCGGAAGCGTGTCGGCGCGGTCGAGCACGCTGCGCGCGCCGGTTGCTACCGTCGACCCTGTGTCGCCGTCGCCCGCCTTGGCGTCGAGGCTGTTCAGGGGTTCTTCGAGCGAGATCAGCTTCTCGCAGATCGCGGTGATCAGCCGCTCGACGCCGGGATCGCGGCTGGCCGTCATGGCGGCATCGCGGCCGGCAGACTTGGCGACCGCCAAGACGACCGGTTGGCGAACCGGCTTTGCCGGCAACCAGGCATGCGGGCCGACGGGCGCCAGCAGCGCCGCCTCGCGGTCCGCGTCCAGCCTGATCAGTGACAGCGAAAAGCCGTTCATGTTGAGCGCGGTCATCAGGTGCCCAGGCCCGATCGTCAGCGCCACCGCCTTTGCCAGCGACGAAGACAGCACGGCATTCGCGATCAGCGACATTTCGAGCGGCGGCACCGATCCGAGATTGTTGATCAGCAGGGCGTAACGGCTGTGCGGATCGAGCCGCGCCGCGAGGCGTTCCGCCATGATGGCGACCAGCTTGCTGGCAGCCTCCAGGGCGATGCGCTCGACGCCAGGCTCGCCGTGGATGCCGAGGCCGAGCTCGCCGTCGTCGTCGCCGAAGCGGTCTTCATGCGCCTGTCCGGGGATCGAGCAGGAGGAGAGCGAGATGCCCAGCGAAACAATGTCTTTCGCCGCCGCGCGCGCCGCGGCAGCAACCGACGCCAGGTCATGACCGGTTTCGGCGAGATGCCCGGCGATCTTATGCACGAACAGCGTGCCGGCGACGCCGCGCGGCTGCGCGATATCGGGGAGCGCGATGTCGTCACCGACGATCACCATCTCGACCGCAAAACCTTCGGCGCGCGCCTTCTCGGCGGCGAGGCCGAAATTGAGGCGGTCGCCGGTGTAGTTCTTGACGATCAGCAGGCAGCCGGCCGGTCCGGTCGTGGCGCGGATCGCCGCCAGCACGGCCTCGACGCTGGGCGAAGCGAAGATCTCGCCCGAGACGGCGGCCGTCAGCATGCCGGCGCCGACGAAGCCCGCATGCGAGGGCTCGTGCCCTGCGCCGCCGCCGGAAACGACGGCGACCTTCGTCTTGTCCCAGTCGGCGCGCAGCACGACCTTGATCTCCGGATAGCCGTCGAGGCGCGCCAGCGTGCCGGAGCCGGCAGTGGCGAGAAACCCGTCCAGCGCTTCGGTGACGATCGAGTCCTTGCGGTTGAAAAAGTGCTTCATGGATTCAGTCCAGTCCGTATCTGCGGGTCGTCAAAAAGGTGTGTGTTCGCCGGCTACATCAGCCTTTGCCCGTCCGAGCCGAAATAAAGCGGCGAGCGATAGCGGATCGTCACTCTGTCCCCCTTTTCGAGTGGCGTGTCGGGATCGGTCAGCGTCACCTAAGCTTCCTAGGCCCGACCGTCACATGCAGATGGTTCTGGTCGCCGAGATGCTCGACCCAGTCGACGACGCCATCGGCATGTCCATTCGCCGCCTTCTCGATCGACAGATGCTCGGTGCGTGCGCCGATGGTCGTCGTGCCGGTCGGCGCGCCGCCTTCCGGCAGCAGCCCGGCCGGCAACAGGTTGATCGCCGGCTGGCCGAGACGGGCCGCGACATGAAGGTTTGCCGGCTCCGAATAGATCGCGCGCGGCGTGCCGATCTGCACCAGCACACCATCGGCCAGGATGCCGATACGGTCGGCCATGGTCATCGCCTCGATCTGGTCGTGCGTGACATAGAGCATGGTGGCGCCGAGCTCGGATTGGATGCGCTTCAGCTCGAGCCTGAGATCGGCGCGCAGCTTGGCATCGAGCGAGGACAGCGGCTCGTCCATCAGGTAGATCGCGGGCTTGCGCACCAGCGCGCGGCCGATGGCGACGCGCTGCATCTCGCCGCCCGACAGTCTGGTCGAGCGATTCTGGAGCTTGTGGTCGATGCGCACCATTCGCGCTACTTCCTCGACGCGGCGGCGGATCGCCTCTTCGGGAAAGCGCCGCGCCGGCGAGCGCAGCGGGAAGGCGAGATTGTCGAAGACCGAAAGATGCGGGTAGAGCGAATATTGCTGGAAGACGAACGCGGTGTCGCGCTCGGCCGGCGACAGCGTCGTCGCGTCGTGCCCGCCAATGCGGATCGTGCCGCTGTCAGGCCGCTCCAGCCCGGCGATCAGCCTGAGCGTCGTCGTCTTGCCGGCGCCGGTCGGGCCGAGCAGCACGACGAATTCGCCGTCCTTGATCTGAAGGTCGAGATCGCTGACGGCGACTGTCTCGCCGAAGCTCTTGGTCACCCGATGGACGTGGACGTCAGCCATGACGCGCCTCCGCTGCCTGATCATGCATGGCGGTCTTCACCGCGCGTCCAGTGCCTTTCTCGAACAGCGACAGCCGCGCGCTGCTCAACGCCAGCCCGACCTGCTCGCCGGGGGTGAGATGGATGCCGGCCGGCACCCGGGCCTTGATGACGCCGTCGGCCGTCTCCACCGCGACGATCTGCGTGGTGCCGAGATATTCGGTGCCATAGATCGCGCCGCGCAGCTTGGAGGAATCGTCGAAGCGTATGTGCTCGGGCCGGATGCCGAGCGCCATGTCGGCGGGCGCCACGTCCTCGCGCACCTCCGGCACCGCCACCTTGGCGCCCTGCACGACGATCTCCTTCGCGCCCCTGGCGAGCCCGCCGCCGAAACGCAAGAAATTCATCGGCGGCGAGCCGATGAAGTCGGCGACGAACATCGTCGCCGGCCGGTCGTAGATTTCGCGTGGGCTGCCGAACTGTTCGATCACGCCGTGGTTCATCACCGCTATTTTGTCGGCCATCGACATCGCTTCCATCTGGTCGTGCGTGACATAGACCGTGGTGGCGTGAATGCGGTTGTGCAGCTCGCGCAGCTCATGGACCATCAAATCGCGGAATTCGGTATCGAGCGTGCCGAGCGGCTCGTCCATGAGAAAACATTTCGGACGCCGCACGATGGCGCGGCCAAGCGCGACGCGCTGGCGGTCGCCGCCGGCGAGGCCGGAGACGGACTTGTCGAGCAAGTGGTCGATGCGCAGGAGCTTCGCCGTTTCCTCGACGCGGGCGCGGATCTCGGCCGACGCCATGCCTTGCGCCAAGAGCGGAAAGCCGATGTTCTTGCGCACATTCATATGCGGATAAAGCGCGAAGAGCTGGAAGACGAAAGCGATGTCGCGCTCGCGGGCGCGGCGCATGGTGACATCCTCGCCGCCGAGCAGGATCTTGCCGCCGGTCGGCAGCTCGAGGCCGGCGATCATCCTCAGCGTCGTCGTCTTGCCGCAGCCCGACGGCCCGAGCATGACGAAGAACTCGCCGTCCTCGACGACGAAGTTGGAATCCTGCACGGCGACGAACGCGCCGAAGGCTTTCCTCAGATTCTGAACACGGATCTCGGCCATGGCTATTCCGGGAATTTCGAAACGATGATGAACATGGCGGTGCCGGCGAGCATGGTGATGAAGGAATAGCTGTAGAGCGACAGCGCGAAGGGCTGGAACAGCATCAGGAAGCCGATGGCGATCAGCGCCGTCGCGATGTTTTCCATCAGCCCGCGCCTTGCCCAGCGGGGCCAAGATGAGCGCTTTGAGACAACAGTGCGGCTCATGCGTTCCTCCCGTCCTTCTCCCCGTTTATGGGGAGAGATGGTTGCCAGGTGGTTCCCCCACTCCGTCGCTGCTTCGCAGCGCCACCTCTCCCCCCTCCGGAGGGAGCGGAAGGGAGCCAGGCTGAATGAAGTTCGCGCCCTTCCTCTCCCCCGTCGATCGGGGGAGAGGTGTCGAGCGAAGCTCGACGGAGTGGGGGTCGACTTTGTCCCACATCTATCATTTGCGCACCGCGCCGAAGGTGATGCCGCGCAAGAGTTGCTTGCGGAGCAGGATGGTGAAGACGAGGATCGGCACCAGGAAGATCGTCGTGCCGGCGGCCACCGCCGGCCAGTCCTGGCCGCCTTCGCCGATGATGGTCGGGATGAAGGGCGGCGCGGTCTGCGCTGTGCCGGAGGTCAGAAGCGCGGCGAACGCATATTCGTTCCAGGCGAAGATCAGGCAGAAGATGGCGGTCGCGGCAATGCCGGTGGTCGCCTGCGGCAGCACGGTGCGCCAGAAGGCCTGCAGCCTTGTGTAGCCGTCGATCATCGCCGCTTCCTCGTATTCGCGCGGGATCTCGTCGATGAAGCCCTTGAGCAGCCAGACGGCTAAAGAGACATTGACCGCGGTGTAGAGCAGGATCATGCCGAGCGCGGTGTCGGAAAGGCCGATCTCGCGGTACATCAGGTAGATCGGGATCGCCACCGCGATCGGCGGCATGAAGCGCGTCGACAGGATGAAGAACAAAAGGTCGTCGGCTAAAGGCACCTTGAAGCGCGAGAAGCCATAGGCCGACAGCGTGCCGAGGAACACCGCGCAGAAGGTCGAGCCGAAGGCGATGATCAGCGAGTTGACGAAGCGCGGCAGGAAGTTCGACGGCCCGGCGATGACCATGTTGCGCTTGCGCACCGTCTCGTCGCAGAAGCCGGTCGCCGGCCCGAGCGCGTTGATATATTCCGGCGTCTGCCTGGTGCGGGTGGTGAACAGGTTGCAATAACCCTCGATGCTGGGCTGGAACACGATCTTCGGCGGGTAGGCGATCGAATCCGGTGGCGTCTTGAAGCTGGTGGCGAAGATCCACAAGAGCGGCACGATCGAGATCAGCGCATAGCCGACGACGAACGCGCCGGCGATCCGCTTCGCGTTAGACGACGGCGCTACGACGGAATGGGCGGTGGTCAGGCTCATCTCTGCTTCACCTTGTTGAGCGCCTTGACGTAGATGTTGGCGAGGCCAAACACGGCGACGAAGAGGATGATGGCGAAGGCCGAGGAATAGCCGGTGCGCCAGCTCTCGAAGGCCTGCCGCTTCAGCGTGATCGAGGCGACCTCGGTGGTCGAGCCCGGACCGCCGCCGGTCAGGAGGTTCACCATGTCGAACATCTTGAAGTTCTCGATGCCGCGGAACAGCACTGCAAGCATGATGAAGGGCAGCGCCATCGGCAGCGTGATCGACCAGAACTGCCGCCAGTTGGACGCGCGGTCGACCTCGGCCGCCTCATAGATATATTCGGGGATCGAGCGCAGGCCCGCGAGGCAGATCAGCATCACGTAGGGCGTCCACATCCAGGTATCGACGATGATGATCGCCCACGGCGCCAACTCGACATTGGACAGCATCTGCACATTCGTCGGCGGGATGCCTGTTAGGAACGAAACCGCATAGGCGAACAGCCCGATCTGCGGCTCGTAGAGGAAGCGCCAGAAATTTCCGACCACCGCCGGCGACAGCATCATCGGCACCAGGATGATCGTCGTCCAGAAGGCGTGGCCGCGGAATTTCCTGTCGATCAGCCAGGCCAGCGTAAAGCCGATCACCGTCTGCAGAAGGATGGTCCAGAACACGAAATGCGCCGTCGTCTGCATGGCGATCCAGATGTCCTGGTCGCCGAGGATGCGCCGGTAGTTGGCGAGCCCGAGATTCTTCACCGCCTCGTTGGGGCGGTTGGCGCGGTAGTTGGTGAAGGAGAGATAGATCGCCCAGAACAGCGGGAAGATGTTGATGGCGAGCAACAAAAGGATCGTCGGCGAGATGAACAGCCAGGCGAGGCCCTTGTCGCTGATGCCCCGGATCCTCTTGGCCAACGGCTCGGGCGTGGCCCGGGCAACATTGTCCGCAGTCCGATTGAGCATGGTTAGTCCTGCTTCGGTCACGTCAAGTCTCGACAATGGAATTTATCTGAACTGCGTCCCGTGCCAAGGGCGGCACGGGACGCCTCGATCAAGCTCGGGAGGAGCCTTACATCTTGCCGTCGTCCTGGAAGACCTGCGTCCAGTCCTTGACGAGACCGTCCAGCGCGTCCTTGGCCGAGCCCTGGCCGGCGACGACATAGTCGTGGAAGCGCTTCTGCGAGGCCTGCAGCAGCGGCGCGTAGCTCGGCTCGGCCCAGAAGTCCTTCACGACGGCCATCGAGTCGAGGAAGGCCTGCGCATAGGGCTGGCTGGACGGGAACTTCGGGTCCTTGACGACGGAGTTCAGGCAGGAATAGCCGCCGAGCGACCACCACTTGGCCTGCACGTCCTTGTTGGCGAACCACTTGATGTATTTCAGGGCCGATTCCTGCTTGTCGGAGTATGAGACCACCGAAATGCCCTGGCCGCCGAGCTGGGCGAACTGGTCGCCGTCGGGACCTTTAGGGTTGACGAAGTAACCGATCTTGTCGCCGCCGACATTCTCGTCCTTCTGCAGGCCGGGCCAGGTGAAGGCGAAGTTCATATGCATCGCCACCTGTCCGGATTTGAAGGCGTCGACGCCTTCGCCCATGTAGGCATTGGAGGAACCAGGAGGCGTGCAGCAGTCGTAGAGCGCCTTGTAGAATTCCAGTCCCTTCACCGATTTCTCGGAGTTGACGAAGCCGTCCATCTCGTAGGGCTTCTTCGGGTTCTCATACTGGAAGCCGTAGCTGTAGAGCACGTCCATGGCGCCCATGGTGATGCCTTCGGAGCCGCGTTCGGTATAGATCGAGGCGCCGTAGACCGTCTTGCCGTCGATCTGCCGCTTCTGGAAGAATTCGGCGATCTGCTTCAACTGGTCGAAGGTCGTCGGCGGGGCGAGGTCCCAGCCATACTTTTCCTTGAACTCCTTCTGCAGCTCGGGCCGCGAGAACCAGTCCTTGCGGTAGGTCCAGCCGACCACGTCGCCCATGGCCGGCAGCGCCCAGTAGTTCGGCGTGTTCTTCGGCCATTCGGAATAGCCGACCACGGTCGCCGGCACGAAGTCGTCCATGCTGATCTTCTCCTTGTCGAAGAAGTCGTTCAGCTTGACGTAGTGGCCGTTCTCGGCGGCGCCGCCGATCCACTGGCTGTCGCCGATGATCAGGTCGCAGAGCTTGCCGTGCGAGTTCAGCTCGTTGAGGAAGCGGTCGGCATAGTTGGTCCACGGCACGAATTCGAACTTCATGCCGATGCCGGTCTCCTTGGTAAAATCCTTGGACAGCTCCACGAGCGCGTTGGCCGGGTCCCAGGCGGCCCAGCAAAGCGTCAGGTCTTCCGCATGCGCGGCGTTCGAGACGGCTGTCGACGCGAGTGCCGCCGAGGTTAGTCCCAACGCCAGTTTCCAGGTCGATTTCATGCCTTACCTCCCATTTGCGAAACGCGTCCGGATGACGGTTTCAAAAGCCCTCAACCCTCGCTCCTCCGAGGGGCCAAACATGACGCGCAATGCGCTGCCGATGTTTAGTAATTTGTTTAGTGATGCTCTTTTTACTAAACAAGGCAAGCGAATTCGTTGCTGCGCCGCAGCATGATGAAAACGGTGCTTGAAATCGTTGGGAAATAACTGCCGGTCGCTCCGACCGGATCGTCGTCAGCCGGCTACTTGGCGCTCTTCGTGCTGACCGTCACCGGCCGGATCGGAGGTGCCGGCGGCAGCAATTCGCGTATGTCGGCGAACGGGAAGACTGGCTCGACGCGGAAGGCCTCGGCCAGCGCGCCGTGCGCGCCGTTGCACTGGCCGGCACGGAATTCGTTCTGTGTGCGCGCACCCGCGACGAAACGCTCTGGATCCTGCGAGCGATGCGCGCGGATCGCTTGCGCCTTGACGTCCCAATGGGCGGAGATGTCGACGTAATGCGTCGGCGAAAAACCGGTGCCGCCGAGCGTATCGGCATGCAATATCGGCACCGCGAAGGAGGCCGCGACGCGCACGCCGTCCGACAGCGCGCGATGGTCGCCATGATAGTCGTTGGGCGCGTGGGTGATCGCGAGATCGGGCTTCACTTCGCCGATCAGCGCCTTCAACGCCGCAATGAGCGCGGCATCAGCAACCAGTGCACCGTCGGGGAAGTCAAGGAACCGCGGCGTGACGCCGAGCAGGCCGGCCGCTCTGGTCGCCTCCTCGCGGCGCGCGCGAACGAGCATCGCCGGATCGCCCTTGCCGCCCTTGGCGCCGTCCGTGGCTATCGCAAAAGTGAGCTCTGCGCCTAGCGCGGCATAGGCGGCCATCGTACCGAACATGAAGATCTCGATGTCGTCGGGATGCGCCCCCAGCGCCAGTATCTTCACTCTTTTTCTCCCGGAAATGAAACGTGCCGAACGGAATTCTGCTCGCTCTGATCGCCTATGCAAGCTATTCGTGCAGCGACGCCGTCATCAAGAGCCTGGGCGGGCAGTTCACGGTCTTCGAGATCGGCTTCTTCGTAACCTTGTTTGCCGGCTGTTTCCTGTTCTTCACCCGTCCCGCCGATGACCGGTGGCGTGACTTCTGGCGCACCAAACGCCCATGGGCCGTGCAGGCCCGTGCCTGGGCGGGCATCGCTTCGGGCGTGCTCAGCGTCTATGCTTTCACCACCATTCCGCTGGCCGAAGTCTACGCGTTGATCTTCCTGGCGCCGCTGTTCGTCACCATCCTCTCCACCGTCATCCTGAAGGAGAGGGTCGGCCCCTGGCGGTGGCTGGCGGTGGTTGCCGGCTTTGCCGGCGTCATGCTGGTTGTACGGCCGGGCTTCTGCGAGTTGCATCTAGGCCACCTCGCGGCCTTCGCCATCGCATTCCTCGCCGCGACCAGCGTCATCCTGATGCGCTCGCTGGCGCAGCAGGAAAAGCGTACGACGATGCTTGGCGTGCTGATCGGCTACGGCCTCGTCTTCAACGGCCTTGGCGCCGCGGCGACGTCGTTCACCGTGCCGGACGCCAAGCAGTTGGTCTGGCTGATCATGGCCGGGGCGTTCACCGCCTGCGGCCAGCTTCTGCAGCTTCTGGCGGCCAAATACGCGCCGGCCAACCGGATCGCGCCGACGCATTATTCGCAGATTGTCTGGGCGGTGATCCTGGGCTCGCTGTTCTTCCACGAATATCCCGACATGCTGACGCTGGTCGGCCTTGCTGTGCTTGGCGCCTCCGGCCTGCTCACCATGGTGCGCGAGGAGGTGCGGCTGGGCACCGTGCGCTGGAACCCTTTTACGCGCACAAGGCTCTGAGCAATTCCAGGACTGGTTGCGTACCGTGTACGGCCGCTGATATGCGGGCGGCATGAAGACAGGATCGCTGCCGGAACTCCCGGTATCCGCCGTGCTGCCGGCGCTGGGCGCCGCGCTCGCCGAGCGCAACGGCGCCGTGCTGGTGGCGCCCCCCGGCGCCGGCAAGACCACGCTGGTGCCGCTGGCGCTGCTCGACGCGCCTTGGCTAGGGGACGGCAAGATCGTGCTGCTCGAGCCGCGCCGGCTGGCGGCCCGCGCCGCCGCCCGCCGCATGGCCGAGCTGCTCGGCGAGGAGCCTGGCGGCACCGTCGGTTATGCGATGCGCATGGAGAACCGCACCTCGGCGCGGACAAAAGTCCTTGTCGTCACCGAGGGCGTGCTCTCCCGCATGATCCTAGACGATCCGGAACTGCCGGGCGTTTCGGCGCTGATCTTCGACGAATTCCATGAACGCTCGCTCGACGGCGATTTCGGCCTCGCGCTGGCGCTCGATGTGCAGGGCGCGCTGCGGCCCGATCTGCGCCTGCTGGTCATGTCGGCGACGCTCGACGGCGCGCGCGTCGCAAAACTCCTGGCCGGAGCGCCGGTGATCGAAAGCGAAGGCCGCGCTTATCCCATCGAGATCAGCTACGACGAGCGGCCGGCCGGCGTGGCCATCGAGGACGCGATGGCCAAGGCGGTCCGTTCCACTCTCGCCTCCGAGCAGGCAGCGTGCTCGCCTTCCTGCCTGGACAGCGCGAGATCGAGCGCACGGCCGAGCGGCTTCTGGGCAATGTCGCGGCCGACACCGATATCGTCCCGCTCTACGGTCAGCTCGACAACAGAACGCAGGACGCCGCGATCAAGCCGGCCCCAGTCGGCCGCCGCAAGGTGGTGCTGGCGACCTCGATCGCCGAGACCTCGATCACCATCGACGGCGTGCGTGTCGTCATCGATTCCGGCCTGTCGCGTCTGCCGCGCTACGAGCCGGCCAGCGGCCTGACCAGGCTGGAGACGGTGCGCGTCAGCAAGGCTTCCGCCGACCAGCGTGCCGGCCGCGCCGGCCGCACCCAACCCGGCGTCGCCATCCGGCTGTGGCGCGCCGAGCAGACGGCTGCGCTTCCTGCCTTCACGCCGCCGGAAATCCTCGAGGCCGACCTTTCCGGCCTGCTGCTAGACTGCGCCGCCTTCGGCGTTGCCGATCCGTCGAGCCTGGCCTTTCTCGACCCGCCGCCGGCGCCCGCGCTCAACGAGGCGAGGGTTCTGCTTAAGGCGCTGCACGCCATAGATGAC
>NZ_RZSL01000162.1:0-11195 GCF_003997355.1 Mesorhizobium sp. M1E.F.Ca.ET.041.01.1.1
GCGCTGATCGCGCTGGCGCTCTCGACGGTCATTGCCATTCCGGTCGGGCTGTTTTCCGCCAGCCGGCAAGGCCGGGCCGGCGACACACTTGCCATGGGAGCAGCCCAGCTTGGCGTCGCCGTGCCGAACTTCTGGTTCGCGCTGATGCTGATCTACCTCTTCGCCGTGTGGCTGCGGCTGGTGCCGGCCGGCGGTTTTCCTGGCTGGAATGCAGGCGTCTGGCCAGCGCTGAAGTCGTTGCTGCTGCCGGCCGTCGCGCTGGCGCTGCCGCAGGCCGCGATCCTGGCGCGCGTCGCCCGCTCGGCGCTGATCGAGGTGCTCAACGAGGACTATATCCGCACCGCGCGCGCCAAGGGCCTGCCCTACCGCGCCGTGCTCTGGCGCCATGCGCTGCGCAACGCCATGATCCCGGTGCTCACCATACTCGGCCTGCAATTCGCCTTCCTGCTTGCCGGCACCATTATCATCGAGAATGTCTTCTACCTGCCGGGGCTCGGTCGGCTGGTGTTCCAGGCGATCACCCAGCGCGACCTGATCGTCGTCGAGAGCGTCGTCATGCTCTTGGTCGCGGCCGTCATCGTCGTCAACCTGCTGGTCGATTTCTCCTATGCGGTCGTCGATCCGCGGCTGAGAGGCCGGCAATGACGATGCGCATCGAGCTGCCAGAGGAAACCTTCGCCGGCGTCCTGGCCAAGGCCTTCGGCAACCGCTCGTTCCTCATCGGCTTCGTCATCACGCTGCTGGTGGCCGCGGTCGCGCTGCTTTCCTTTGTCTGGACGCCCTATGACGTCACCAGGCTGGTGATCGCCGACAAGACGCAGGCGCCCTCGGCGGCGCACTGGTTCGGCACCGATCATTTTGGCCGCGACATCCTGTCGATGATCATGGTCGGCGCCCGCAACTCGATTGCCGTGGCGCTGGTTGCGGTCGGCATCGGCATGGGCGTAGGCGTGCCGCTCGGCGCCTTTGCCGCCGCGCGCGGCGGCATCGCCGACGAGGCTCTGATGCGCGTCAACGACCTCGTCTTCGCCTTCCCGGCGCTGCTTTCGGCGATCATGATCACCGCCATCTTCGGCCCCGGCGCCGTCAACGCCATCATCGCCATCGGCATCTTCAACATCCCGGTCTTCGCCCGCGTCGCCCGCGCCGGCGCGCTGGCGATCTGGCCGCGCGAATTCATCCTTGCCGCGCGCGCCGCCGGCAAGGGCATGACCGAGATCACGGTCGAGCACATCCTGCCCAACATCGCGACCCTGCTGCTCGTCCAGGGCACCATCCAGTTTGCGCTGGGCATCCTCGCCGAAGCCGGTCTTTCCTATGTCGGCCTTGGCGCGCAGCCGCCGATGCCGAGTTGGGGCCGCATGCTGTTCGACGCGCAGACGCGTATGGTGACGGCGCCCTGGATGGCGATCTTTCCCGGTATGGCGATCGTCGTCACCGTGCTGGGGCTAAACCTGCTCGGCGACGGCATCGCCGACATACTCGATCCGAAATCGCGGCGGCAGCGATGAGCCTGCTCGATATCGAGAACCTGTCGCTGTCGATCGGCGGGACGCCCATCCTGAAGGAAGTCGATCTTGCGATCGCGCCCGGCGAAGTGGTCGGTCTGGTCGGCGAATCGGGCTCCGGCAAATCGATGACGGCGCTGACAATCATGCGGCTGCTGCCGCATCTGGCCCAAGCCAGCGGCCGCGTCACCTTCGACGGCATCGATATCCTCGGCGCGAGCGAGGACCAGATGTGCGCGCTGCGCGGCGATGATATCGGCATGGTCTTCCAGGAACCGATGACGGCGCTCAATCCGGTCAAGACGATCGGCGAGCAGGTGGCCGAAGGCATTCGCTGGCACACCAAGGCTGGCCGCGCCGAGGCAGAGGAACACGCACGAAAAATCCTGGACCGGTCGGTCTGCCGGAGACAAGATTCCCGCTGTCGCGCTACCCGCATGAACTGTCCGGCGGCCAGCGCCAGCGCGTCGTCATTGCGATCGCCTGCGCGCTCAAGCCAAAGCTCTTGATCGCCGACGAGCCGACGACGGCGCTCGATGTGGTGCTGCAGGCGCAGATACTCGACCTGCTGCGCGACCTGGTCAGCGAGAACCGCATGGGCCTTTTGCTCATTTCGCACGACCTGGCGGTGGTGACCGAAATGTCTGACCGCCTGACCATCCTGCGCCGCGGCGAGGTGACGGAAGCCGGCGACACCGCGCGCACGCTGTCGGAGCAGCTCCACTTCTACACGCGCGAGCTGGCGCTAGCCTCGATGCACGTGCCGGCGCGTCCGAAAACCCACCTTGCCGGCTCCGCCAAGCCGCTGCTCGAAGTTGAGAGCGTCAGCCGGGATTATCCGGGGCGACGCAAATCCTTGTTCCGACCGGCAGCGTCGATCCGCGCCGTCGACGAGGTCTCGCTGACCATCGAGCCGGCCCAGTCGGTGGCGCTCGTCGGGCGCTCCGGCTGCGGCAAGTCCACGCTTGCCCGCATGATCCTGGCGCTGGACAAGCCTACGGCCGGCGCCATCCGCTTTCGCGGCGAGACCATCACCGGCAAGGCGGAGGCAGCGCTAAGACCGGCACGGCGCGACATGCAGGTGGTGTTCCAGGATCCCTACGGCTCCTTCGATCCGCGCCAGAAGGTCGAGAGGCTGGTCGCCGAACCGCTGCATCTTCTGGAGAAGCAGCCGACCAGGGCCGAGCGCCGCGAGATGGTCGCGCACGCGCTCGACGAAGTCGGGCTCGGTCCGCGCGACATGGACAAATACCCGCATGAATTCTCGGGCGGCCAGCGCCAGCGCCTGTCTATCGCCCGCGCCATCATCACCCGCCCGAAACTGGTCGTCGCCGACGAGCCAGTCTCGGCGCTGGATGTCTCGATCCGCGCCCAGATCCTCGATCTCTTCGCCGAACTCAACCAGAAGCTCGGCATCGCCTATCTCTTCATCACCCACGACCTGACGGTGGCTCGCGCCATGTCGGACGAGGTGCTGGTCATGCAGGAGGGCAAGATCGTCGAGCGCGGTCGGACCGCCGACGTGCTCGACAACCCACGCTCGGAAGCGGCGCAGGCACTGGTCGCGGCGGCGCCCGATCTTCACCGCGCGACCACGCGGCGCATGCAGGAACAAGGGTGAGCAGCCGGTTCGCACCGCGCCGACAGCGAGCGCCGGGACGCTGCGAAGCAGCGGAGACCCGGCCGACCGCCGGTCCTCAGCTTTCCGGCTTGACCAAATCAACCGGGCTGATGCCGAGCAGGTCGAGCGTGCGGCGCAGAAGCTTCACCTCGCTCTCCGCCAGCTTGGAATCCGCCTTGGCGATCTCGGCCATGTGTCGGGCGAGCAGTTTGCGCCGCTCGACATCGAGGTCGCGGAACAGCGCGACCGCCTGCGAGCCGTTGGTCTCGTAGCCATAGTCGTTGAGATATTCGATGACGCTGTCGATCGAGGATTCTTGAATGCCGAAGGCTTCCCTGCAGATGCGCCGGAAGGTGACCATCTCGCTCTCCGAAACCGACCCGTCCGCCAGGATCATGCGGAACAGCATCAGAAGCTCCGCCGACAGCACCGGATCGTCCGCCACCTTACGCACCCCCGGGTCGCCCTCGAAGATCGAGCGTATCTGATCAAGCAGCGCCATCGCCGTCAGCCTTCCTTCGCGATTCCGTTTGATTGTTAGCGTGAAATCGGTCTTGCGCAAACTGGGCGAGCATGATGGAAGCTGCGGCTCCCCCCGCCTTGACCTTGGCCTGATGATCGACCTTACCCTGCAGACCGTCCTCATACTCACCGCCGCCGCTTTCGCGGCGGGCTTTGTCGATTCGATCGCCGGCGGCGGCGGCCTGATCACCATTCCGGCGTTGCTTCTGGCGGGTTTCTCTCCGGTCGCAGCGCTCGGCACCAACAAGCTGCAGGGCATGTTCGGCTCCGGCTCGGCCACCATCCACTATGCCGCCAACGGCCAGGTCAATCTGCGACGCCAACTCCCCTCCGCGCTGCTGGCGCTGGTCGGCGGCGCCATCGGCGCCCTGCTGGCGACGGTCGTGCCCGGAGACCTCCTGCGCGCCCTCCTGCCGGTTCTTCTGGTCGCGATTGCGCTCTACTTCGCGTTCAAGCCCAACATGGGCGACGTGGATCGTGTCGAGCGCCTGTCACCGTTTCTGTTCGGTCTGACGGTCGTGCCGGCCGTTGGCTTCTATGACGGTTTGTTCGGCCCGGGCACCGGCTCATTCCTCATGCTGGCCTTCGTTGCGCTCGCCGGTTACGGCGTGCTCAAGGCGACGGCGCACACCAAGCTGCTCAACTTCGCCTCCAACATCGGCGGCTTCACCGTCTTCGCCGCCGTCGGCGTGGTCTACTGGAAGATCGGTCTGATGATGGGCGTGGCGCAGTTCCTCGGCGCACGCCTCGGCGCCAGCCTCGCCATCCGCATCGGCGCCCGGCTGATCAAGCCGCTGCTGGTGATCGTGTGCGTGGCGCTGGCGATCAAGCTCCTGGCCGACCCGGCCAATCCGTTACGTCAGCTGATTGGTGTGTGACGGTCCTGCTGGTAGAATTCGGGTGTTGCGAATCATGTTGGAGGGACCAGACATGAATCTCAGTGCACCCACCCAGATCGTGTTCATCATTTCGTTGGTTATCGCCATTATCGGCCTTCTCGCCGCTCTCGGCCTTCTTGCGTTCATTCCTCTCGCGGCGGTGTGGATCATGCTCATCGCCTATATCGTGCTTGCTGCCGGCTGCCTGATGCGCGGCGCATAGCGACTCGCAGATCTCTGGCAACTCGAAGCGCCCGGCCCTGCCGGGCGCTTTTGATTCTAGGGCATGGTCTGCTAGGTTCGGCCGATGTCTGACGAGACTGAGCGCCATCGACAAGACAATCGGTCCCCGGCCCTCCATTTCGAGATGGTCCGGCGCCAACCCGCCGCGTCGCTCGCCGGCATCGTCACCGATATCTGCGGCTACCGCGAGATATCGCCCGGCCATTTCCGCATCGTGGAATATGCCTCGCTCACCGTGCCGCTGGTGATCAGCTTCGCCGAGGCCTTTGCCATCGGGCTCGGCCGCAGCCCAGGCGACAATGACCGCTACGCCAGCTTCGCCGCCGGCCTCTATGCCGGGCCGGTCATGATCGAATCCTTCGGCGGCGCCTGCTGCGTCCAGGTCAATTTCACGCCGCTGGGCGCCAGGCAATTCTTCGGCCTGCCGATGAGCGAGTTGCGGGACCGCATGGTCGGGTTGGACGATGCGCTGGGCTTTGACGGCATCGCATTGCGCGAACGGCTCGGCGAAGTGTCGGATTGGGACACGCGCTTCGACATAGCCGAAGGCTTCATCGCCGGCCGCCTTGCGGAGGCAAATGCGTTGTCGCCGGAAATCGCCTGGGCCTATAGGACGGTCATTGCATCGGGCGGCCGCACCCGCGTTTCCGCGATCGCCGGCGAGATCGGCTGGAGCCGCAAGCATCTCGCGGCCAAATTCACCGACGCGATCGGCATCGGCCCGAAGACATTGTCACGCATCGTGCGCTTCAACCGCGCGCTTTCCCTGTCGAAGCGGCAGGACGATGACTGGGCTGGCATCGCCGCCGATTGCGGCTATGCCGACCAGGCGCATCTGGTTCGCGAGTTCCGCCAACTTGCCGGCGAAACGCCGACCGCGCTCGCCGCGCTGGCATAGGCTCTCGCCCCGACCAGGTAACATTTCTTCAAGACGCCGGAACGCTTTAGCCTGAGATTGGCTTCCATCAAGTCATCAGGGAGTTTGTCATGCCCACGGCAACGGAAGCACCTCGCATCTATCCCGCCTTACGCTACAGGAACGCGGCCCAGATGATCGACTGGCTCCGCGATGCGTTCGGCTTCGAAGTGCGTGCCCGCTATGGCGATGGCGATATCGTCCATCATGCAGAGCTGACCTTCGCCTCCTCGATGATCATGCTGGGCACGGCGCGCGACGACGACTACGGCAAGATGGTCGGCGAGCCGGGCGGCGGTGGCGGCAAGTCGATCTACGTCGCCGTCGACGATGCCGACGCCGCCTATGCCAAAGCCAAGAAGGCCGGCGCCAAAATCATCCAGGCGCTGGTCGACCGTGACTACGGCAGCCGCGAGTTCATCTGCCTCGACCCGGAGGGCAATGTCTGGTCCTTCGGCACTTACTGGCCGAAAGCCGGCGAGAAGGCGTGAGGCCTCATCGACGGCGCTCGAGGTTAGCGAAAGCAGCCCAACTTCGTCATCCACGGGCGAAGCAGGAGCGAAGCGACGCGCGCAGACCATAGAATGGCGAACCCGATGAGCGTCTTCACCAAGTTCAAACGTATTTGGTGAGAAGCCTATCGCGCCAGGGCGAAAATCGCGTCGCAGTCGAGATGCCTCTCCAGCTCCGCCGCGACCTCGTCCAGCGCCTTCTCGACATCGGCGCGGTAGTCGATGCCGCCGCCGCTGACGCCCAGGCTCTTCAAATACGCGGCACGGAAAGCGTCGGCGGAGAACAGCCCGTGCAGGTAGGTTCCGATCACCTTGCCGTCGGCGGAGACCGCGCCGTCCTCGACGCCGTTGATGATCGCTGACGGCCGCGCCGTGTCCGGACCGGTGGTGCGGCCGAGATGGATCTCATAGCCTTCGAGCGGCAGGCCGAACTGCACCGAACGGGCGCTTGAATTGCGCACCGTCTTTTCCGGCTCCATCACCGTTTCGATGTCGAGCAGACCGAGGCCTTCGGCCTCGGTGACGCTGCCTTCGATGCCTTCGGGATCGCGCACCATGCGGCCGAGCATCTGATAGCCGCCGCAGATGCCGACGACATGGCCGCCGCGCTTGCGATGAGCGGCAAGATCGCGATCCCAGCCATTCTCGCGGAATCTTGTCAGATCGCCGATCGTCGACTTCGAGCCGGGCATGACCACCAGCCCGGCGTCCTCCGGCAGCTTCTTGCCCGGCGGCACGAACACCACCTCGACCTGCGGCTCGGCCTTGAGCGGGTCGAGGTCGTCGAAATTGGCGATGCGCGCCAGCATCGGCACCGCCACCTTCAGCGCGCGCTTCTCGCCGGAAGCGAGACGCTCGAGCACGACCGAATCTTCCGACGGCAGGCGCGCAGCAGCCTTCAGCCAGGGAACCACGCCGAAGCACGGCCAGCCGGTGAATTTCTCGATCGCGCTTATGCCGTCGTCGAACAGCGAGACATCGCCGCGGAACTTGTTGATGAGATAGCCGGCGATCATGCGCCGGTCTTCCTCCGGCAGGATCAGATGCGTGCCGGCGACCGAGGCGATGACGCCGCCGCGGTCGATGTCGCCGACCAGGATCACCGGCACATTGGCGCGCGTCGCGAAGCCCATATTGGCAATGTCTCGGCTCCTGAGATTGATCTCGGCGGGCGAGCCGGCGCCTTCGACGATGACCAGGTCGGCGAGGGCGCCGACCTTCGCCCAGGACTCCAGCACCGCATCCATCAGCCGGGCCTTCATCGCCTGATAGTCGCGCGCCCGCGCCTCGCCGAACACCTTGCCCTGCACCACCACCTGCGAGCCGATATCGCTTTGCGGCTTGAGCAGCACCGGGTTCATGTGCACGGTCGGCCGAACGCCGCAGGCCAGCGCCTGCAGCCATTGCCCACGGCCGATCTCGCCGCCGCCGGCCTTGTCGTCGCCGGGAATGTCGGCGACGGCGGCATTGTTCGACATGTTCTGCGGCTTGAACGGCCTGACCTTCAGTCCGCGTTTTCTGGCGGCGCGGCAGAGCCCCGCCACCAGCACGGTCTTGCCGACATCCGAGCCGGTGCCCTGCAGCATGATCGCTTTGGCCATCAGCCCCTGCCCCCGGCGCCGCCAATAGTCGACTTCTGCGCCAACGGTCCGCCGCGCCAGACATAGAGCGCCATCAGCGGCTCCTTGCCGGTGCGCATGGCGTGACTGACATTGGATGAATGGTAGACGACTTCGCCGGCCTCGCGAACGTGAAAGTCGCCCTCACCCATGCGCCACTCGGTTCCGTCGGTCAGCGGAATATAGATCTCTTCGGCAACGTGGTGATGGTCGGGATAGACGATGTCGGGCCCGAGGATCAGCAGGCCGGCCGCGACCGCGTCGTTGACGAAATGCCCGCGCGTGCCGAAAACCTCCAGCCAGCCGTAATTGTCGATGAAAGCCTGGCCGAAATCGGCGGCCGTGTAGGTCTGCCCCCAGCGCAACTCGTTCCGGTGATCGGCCGCGAACTGCGCCAGCGGCCTCATGTCCGGCGGCGCAAGCTCCGCGATGCGATCGAGATGGCGTACGCAGCCGAGCGAGCGCGGTTCGAGCGGGCGAGAGGGCATGTGCCAATCGATGCGCGCGACCGCGTCCGCGACCAGATCGCTGTCGACGCAGGCGAGATAGAGGTGGAACCGGTCCAGCAACTCATCGAAAACTGTCGGCACGCCGGGCTCCGTTGATCAATCCATGCACAGCCGGTCCGCAGGAGGCCGGGTTGCGCGGCGGCATCATTGGTCTAGATTGGTCGCTGCGCAAAGCCAAAAACGACAGGCCACAAGGCCTGAAACGACAGGGAGCACGCCATGGACGCGGCAGTCGATGCGGGCACTGGCCAATTCGAACTCACCGAGGAGCAGCGCGCCATCCAGGAGATGGCTCAGGCCTTCGCGGCCGACCGCGTGGCGCCGAACGCGCTGGACTGGGACCGGGCAAAGCACTTCCCCGCCGATGTGATCCGCGAGACCGGACCTCTCGGCCTCGGCGGCATCTATGTCCGCGATGATGTCGGCGGCTCGGCGCTCGGCCGTCTCGATGCGGTGCTGATCTTCGAGGCGCTGGCCCACGCAGATCCGGCCTTCTCATCGTTTATCTCGATCCACAACATGGCCGCCTCGATGATCGACCGCTTCGGCAGCGACGAGCAGCGCCAACGCTTTCTGCCGAAGCTGACCTCGATGGAATGGCTGGCGAGCTATTGTCTGACCGAACCCGGCTCGGGCTCGGATGCCGCTGCGCTGAAGACGCGGGCGGTGAAAAGCGGTGGCGACTATGTCTTGAACGGCGCCAAGCAGTTCATCTCGGGCGCCGGCGACAGCGATCTCTATGTCGTGATGGCGCGCACCGGCGGCGACGGACCGAAAGGCATCTCGACCCTCGTCGTGCCCAAGGATGCGCCGGGCCTCTCCTTCGGCGCCAACGAGCACAAGATGGGCTGGCACATGCAGTCGACCCGGCAGGTGATCTTCGAGGACTGCAAGGTGCCGGCCGAGAACCTGCTCGCGACCGAAGGCGCAGGCTTCGGCATCGCCATGGCCGGGCTCGACGGCGGCCGGCTCAACATCGCCGCCTGCTCGTTGGGCGGCGCACAGTCGGCGCTCGACAAGGCGCTGACCTACACGAGCGAGCGCAAGGCCTTCGGCTCCAAGATCAACCAGTTCCAGGCACTGCAGTTCAGGCTGGCCGACATGGAGACTGAGCTGCAGGCCACCCGCATCTTTCTCTACGCCGCCGCCTCGAAGCTCGACCGCAAGGCGCCCGATGCCGGCAAATGGTCGGCGATGGCCAAGCGCTTCGTCACCGACATCGGCTTCAACGTTGCTAACGAAGCGCTGCAACTGCATGGCGGCTACGGCTATCTGCACGATTACGGCATCGAGAAGCTGGTGCGGGATCTGCGCGTCCACCAGATCCTCGAAGGCACCAACGAGATCATGCGCGTCATCATCGCACGCACGCTGATAGGCCGCTGAAAGCAGACATTTTCGGGAGGAAACAATGACCACCATTGCCTTCATCGGCCTCGGCAACATGGGCAATCCAATGGCCGCCAATCTGGTCAAGGCGGGCCATGCGGTGCTGGGCTTCGACCTCGTGCCCGAGAATCTTACAGTCGCGAAAGAACACGGCGTGACAGTGATGGCGAACGCCGTCGCCGCGGTGAAGGACGCCGATGTGGTCATCACCATGCTTCCCGCCGGCAAGCATGTGCTGTCGGTTTATGAGGACATCGCGTCGAAGGCAAAGAAAGGCGCATTGCTGATCGATTCCTCGACCATCGATGTCGAATCGGCGCGCAAGGCGCATGCGATTGCAGCCAGGCACGGCCTGCCCTCGATCGACGCGCCTGTCTCAGGCGGCACCGGCGGCGCCACCGCCGGCACGCTGACCTTCATGGCCGGCGGATCCAACGAGGCTTTTGCCGCCGCCGAACCGATCCTGAAGCCGATGGCCGGCCGCATCGTCCATTGCGGCGGCGACGGCGCCGGCCAGGCCGCCAAGATCTGCAACAACATGATCCTCGGCATCTCGATGATCGGCGTCGCCGAGGCCTTCGTGCTGGCCGAGAAGCTTGGCCTGTCGCATCAGGCGCTGTTCGATGTGGCCTCCACCTCTTCCGGCCAATGCTGGTCGCTCACCACCTACTGCCCGGTGCCCGGTCCCGTTCCGGCTTCACCCGCGAACCGCGACTACAAGCCGGGCTTTGCCGCTGCGCTGATGCTGAAGGACCTGAAACTGTCGCAGGAAGCCGCGCAGGGCGCAGGCGCAGTGACGCCTTTGGGCGCCGAGGCGACGCAGCTCTACGCGCTGTTCAACGCCCAAGGGAATGCCGGCGCCGATTTTTCCGGCATTATTAATTTCCTGCGCGGCGATCGAACCTAAGCTACTGCTTTCAAATGATTATTAGTGCCATTCTTTGACAGACAGCCGGCAAATTTAGATTTGCTTAAGGTCTCGATAACTCACCGGTAACGATGTGCCTTTAAAACGGACTGCGAGGCGGACATCGCAACCGCCCGGCGCTCCGGATCAGGTCTCGCGTACCGGAGCCCGTAAGTTTCGCAAGTCGCTCGTAGCGAAACGCCATGCGTATCTGGCAAAGCCGCGTTCCCCTTGGAGCGCGGTTTTTGCGTTTTGCGGTGCAGCTATATCCCGATCGCCGCGTTCGGGATCGGCACGTGATCTTCATTCTTCAGCACGATCGGCGCATCGACGCCGTCGATCCGCACCACGAGCAGACGCATGCTCCATTGGCCGGCGTTGCGGACAAGGTGCGAGAACACGGTTCCCTTGCCCCTGGCGCAATGGATCGGAATGCCGAATTGGGCATCTCCCGTCCCGCTCGCTTCGACATTGATGTGGCCCCCGATCCAGAAATTGTCGGTCATATCGTCGCCAATGGCTGCTTTCACGCGCTCGTCCGCGCGGATGACATCCATGGTCATGCGATAGG
>NZ_RZSL01000163.1:0-11114 GCF_003997355.1 Mesorhizobium sp. M1E.F.Ca.ET.041.01.1.1
GCCATGACCGTGTTGGCGGGAAGCGGAAGCTGACCGCCGGGCAGATTGCCGACCTGGACGATCGTGCCGCCCCGGCGCACGTTGCGGATCGCCGATACGAGCCCGGCCGCCGTCCCGGAAATCTCGAAGACGGTGTCGAACGGAGCCCGGCTCGCCGCCGCAGAAAGCTCGTCAGTGCCGCCGGAAATGTCGATGACGCGATCCGCGCCGAAGGTCTTGGCGAAAGCGAGCGGTGCGGCCGCGATATCTATCACGGTGATTCCGCCGGCGCCGGCGAGCCTGGCTGCCAGCATGGTGAGCAGGCCGATCGGCCCGGCGCCGAAGATCGCCACATGCGCGCCCTTCACATCGCCTGCCCGCGCCACCCCGTGCAGGCCGACGGCCAGCGGCTCGGCGAGCGCCGCGGCGGCGAAGGACACACCCGCCGGCACTTTCACGCATTGCGCCGCTGTCGCGTCGAACAGCTGCGCAAAGCCGCCCTGCATGTGCGGTGTCTTCGAGGCCGAGCCCATGAAGTAGATGTTGTCGCAGAGATTGGGACGGCCCTCGCGGCAGCGCGGACAGGACCCGCACCAGCGCGACGGATTGACGGCTACGTGGTCGCCGGCCTTCAGCCCCTCGGCTTCGCCATTGACCTCGATGACCTCGCCGGCGACCTCGTGGCCGAGGATCAGCGGCGAGGTGACGACGAAGTCGCCCGTCCGGGCATGGCGGAAATAGTGCAGGTCGGATCCGCAAATGCCGCCGGCCCCGAACCGCACGCGCACCATGCCGGGCGCCAGCGCGCTGAGCTCGCGTTGCGTGAGGCGCAGATCCCCGGGACCGAACAGCGTCGCCGCGACCGTGGTGGCGCTCACCGAACGAGCCCCATTTGTATCGGCAGCCACAAGGTGATCGCCGGCAGGAACGTGATCAGGATCAGCGCGACGAGCAGCGGCACGAGCCAGGGCAGGATCGCCATCGTCGTGCGTTCGACCGAGAGGCCTGCGACCCGCGAAAGCACGAACAGCACCATGCCGAGCGGCGGGTGCAAGAGGCCAACCATCAGGTTGAGCGTCATGATCAACCCGAAATGGACCGGGTCGATGCCGTAGACCGCGGCGACCGGAAGCAGGATCGGCACGAGGATGGTGATCGCCGCGATGGTGTCGAGGAAACATCCGACGAGCAGCATGAGGATGTTCACGAGGATGAGGAACACCCATTTGTTGTCGGTGAGCGCGAACACGAAGGTGGAGAAGGCCTGCGCGGCCTGACTGACCGTCAGCAGCCACGCGAAGATCGAGGCCGCGGTGACGATGAACAGGACGGATGCGGTCGTCTCGATCGTATCGAAGCTGGCTTTGGCCAGCGTCCTGAACGTCATCGAGCGATAGCGGACCAGGCCGAGGAAGAGCGACCAGATGACGGCGGCCATCGCCGCTTCCGTGGGCGTGAACCAGCCCATCGTCATGCCGCCGATCAGGATCACCGGCGTCATCAGCGCCATGACGGCCGAGAAGTCGAAATACCAGTCGGCCGCAATGAGAACCAGGAGCGACAGACCGACCGCGGCGTTGATGGAGAACCCCGTCTGCATGAGCAAATAAACCGCGACGGGAAAGCAGGACACCACCAGCACTTCGCCCGACGCGGCGGCCAATTGCCTCAATTCGAAAGGCGTGTCGGAGCCCCAGCCCCGTCGATGCGCGAAGATCGCGACGGTGATCATCATCAACGCGGTCATCACGACGCCGGGAAGGATGCCGGCCATGAACAGCGCGCCGATCGATACGTTCGCCATCATGCCATAGATCACGAAGGGCAGCGACGGCGGAAAGATCGGGCCGAGCGTCGCGGAAGCGGCGGTCACGCCGACCGCCGCCTCGACCGGATAGCCATGGTCCTTCATCGCCTTGATCTCGATCGTTCCGATGCCGGCGGCGTCCGCGAGCGCCGTTCCCGACATGCCGGAAAATATCACGGAGCCGATGATGTTGACCTGCGCCAGGCCGCCCTTCATCCAGCCGACGAGCGCCAGCGCGAAGCTGTAGATGCGGCCCGTCACGCCGGCGATGTTCATCAGATTGCCGGCCAGGATGAAGAAGGGGACGGCGAGCAGCGGAAAGCTCTCGACGCCGGCGATCATGCGCTGCGCGGTGATGATGTCGGGCGCGACGCCATAGATCACGAGGTAGAGCAGCGAGGCCGTCGCCATCGATACCGCCACCGGAGCGCCGACGAGCATGAGGACGAGAAAGGAGCCGATGAGAAGAAGCATGGGCCTAGATCCCGTCGAACGCCCCAGGGCGCTCCAGCACGGAATAGCCGCGTCTGACATTTCCCGCGAAGACCTGGATCGACCGGACGAGCATGAGGGCGAAAGCGGCGAGCACCGCGTAGAAAAAGACGTTACGCGGCAGGTCAATCGTGGTCATGCGTTCCCGGGCCACGATCGACACGTATCGCCACATCAGCACGCACATGTAACCGAAGAAGCCGATCCTGACGACGTCGACGAAGAGGGCGAGGAAGCGCCCGCCGGCCGCCGGCAGATAGTGGTAAAGCACGTCGACATGGATATGGCGCGACAGGCGCACGCACATTGCCGCGCCGAGGAAGACGACGACCACGAGAAAGTTGATCGCGACCTCCTCGGTCCAGGCAAGGCTGTTGTTCAAGACATAGCGGGTGAAGAACTGCAGGAAGACGCAGACCACCATGCCCCAGAAAGCGGCCAGCGTCACCCAATCCTCGATGGCATAACGGGACAGATCGACGGGCGCTGCCTCCTCCTCGAAGGAGTGGGCGAGTTCTTCGGCGGTGACCTGGGTGTGGACCTCTTGCGTCATCGGTACGGCTCCAGCGGAACGGGACTATTCTGGCTTCTGTCGGGAAAGGGCCCGGCGCCTGCCGCGCCGGGCCCTTGGGCTGGCTACTTGACGGCGCGGATCGCCTCCCAGTCCGCCTTGCGGTAGCCGAAGTCCTCGAACTTCACCTTCTCCATCACGGCGTTCTCGAAATCGGCCTTGTCGACTTCGGTCACCGTCAAGCCCTTGCCCTTGAAGAACTGGACGAGCTTCTGCTCGCGTTCGACGATCTTCTTGGTGGCCCGGGCGGCCGCCTCCTGCATGACCTCGGTGAAGATCGCCTTGTCCTCGTCCGAAAGCTGCGACCAGCGCGACTGCGAGACGATCGTGTTGAGATGATCGACGATGTGGCCGGTCAGCACGATGTTCTTCTGGACCTCGTAGAACTTCTTGGCTTCGATCGTGGTAAGCGGATTCTCCTGCGCCTCGACCGTGCCGTTCTGCAGCGCCAGATAAACTTCCGCGAAGGCGATTGGCGTGGTGTTGGCCCCGCAGGCCCGCGGCATGGCCAGATAGGCCGGCACGTCCGGAACGCGCATCTTCAGCCCCTGCATGTCGGAACACTTCTCAATCGGGCGGTTGGAGGTCGTCTGGCGCGTGCCGTAATAGGTGGTCGCGACGATGTGGTGGCCAGAGGCCTCCTCGTAGCCCTTCGTGAGTTGCTTGTAGATGTCGCTCTTGGTGTAGGCGAGCAAATGATCGGCATTGCGGAACGTGTAAGGGAAATAGGTCACGCCGATGGGCGGGTATTCGCGCGCGGCGAAACTGGAGCCCGAGATGATGATATCGACCGTGCCGAGCGTCAGGCCCTGATTGATGTCGGCTTCCTTGCCGAGCTGCGAGGCCGGGAAGACGTCGATCTTGTAACGGCCGTTGGTCCGCTTCTCTATCTCCTGCGCAGCCCACACGGATTCGGTGTGGAACGGTTCGGACGTTTCGTAGACATGCGCCCATTTCAACACGGTCTGCGCCGATGCAGCCGAGAACGGCAAGACGAGTGCGGCGATGGCGCCGAGAACTGCTGCGTATCGGAATTTCATGGCAAGATCTCCTCCCTGTGATGATCGTCCGAACTGCCGCCCGGTCATTCCGTGTGAATGATGGGCGGTTCCTTCTTCCCCGCCGTCTTCGCGACAGCGGACCCCTCGCCGAAATTGCGCGAAAACCTCTCTTGCGACAGCCGCAGATGGTGCCGCATGGCGGCCTTCGCTCCGCTGGCGTCGTGCGCCGCGAGCGCGTCGCGCACCGCACGGTGCTCCTCCAAAGCCGCCTGCCAGGTGGTGCGATCCTCGAAATAGCTCGAAAGCCGCTCGAAATAGGGATTCATGCGCTGATCGAACAATTCGCCGACGACGCGCACGAGAACGGCATTGCCGAGGATGGCCGCAACGCCCGTATGGAACTCGCGGTCGAGTGAAATCGTGGTCCTGGTCGGGTGGCGCTGCCGGTCCATCCGCCCGAGCAGCTTGTCCAGGATGCGAATATGCTCGGCTTTCACATGCTGGGCGGCTTCCTCGGCAATTGCGCCTTCGATGAATTCGCGGGCCCGCAGAAGCTCAAACGGCCCTTCTCCGGCGCTCGGCATCGGAGCCGAGCGGGGCGGCTCGGTCACGTAAATTCCCGAGCCGACCCGAATGCGGACGCGGCCTTCGACTTCAAGCGCGATCAGCGCCTCGCGGATGGTCGGCCGCGAAATGCCCATGCGCTCGGCCAGCTCACGCTCGGTGGGAAGGCGATCACCGGCCGCGTATTCGCCGCTGTCGAACAATTGCCGAAGCTGATCGGCAACCTGCCGGTACAGCCGGCGCGGAACGATGGCTTCGATCGGCATCGATGCCCAACCTCCCAGACAATGTCCAAGCCAATATGAATCGGTAAATTGGCCTGACCAATTCAAAGTGTCGCAAAAGAGGTGGCGAGTCAACCGTAAGACCGTATGTCCGCCTCGGTGAGGTGGCTCACCCTACACTGCGTGTCCGAGGGGCCGAGCAGATCCTCACCACAGGAGGACGAGCCGTGGCGGACTATAGAGAAGCATTTGTCAGAATCGATGTTGCGAAGCTGAAGAACGACTATTGCGGAGGCGGTCCGGGAAGGAGAAGTTCGCTTCTTCGGTGAGGTCGACGCGTCGGTAGCCAGCATGCGGCGGGTCATTGGCCGGATCGCCAGCCGCTTTGATCACGTGCATTTCTGCTACGAGGCTAGGCCGACAGGATACGGCCTTTATCGCCTGATCCAGTCGCTCGGGCATGAATGCACCGTGGTTGCGCCGTTGTACCGAGGAAGCCAGACGATCGGGTGAAGACGAATCGCCGAGACGCCATTGCCCTTGCCCAGCTATTGCGCGCCGGCGAACTGACTGCGGTGTCGGTTCCCGAGCGAAACCACTGTCCGGAAATTAACGGAACCCCTGTCCGGCTTTTGCGAAATGCGCACGGAAAGCACCTTCATTCGCCATTTCCTGGATAAGCGGAAAATGCTGTTTGACGGCGAGGCCAGGCCGACGAGGTGCTGCCGGCACGATAGCGATGTGCCCCGCGACTTAGGCCGTTGGCCGCATTGCAATGGACCTTCCGGGCCGACGAGGTTGAGCGGAACCCAGGCACCTTCCTCCTGGCGCTTTTCGATTTGAGGAACCCCCGAGGAGTGGGGCCGTTTCCTCGTTAGGAACCAAGTCGCTATTGGGAGGTGCACATGTCTATACGAATAGCCATCGCGTCGGCGTTCATCTTAGCGATCGCTTCGCCGGCCTTTGCCAACTGCACACAGGAGTTGAAAGCACTCGAGCCAAATGTCATCACTGCCGAAACGGGCGCAGTCACTAACAAGTCGGGTATTCCGGCGACGAAGCACCAAGCCGAGGTCCTGGCCGGCAAGCAGCAGGGCGGCAATACTGAGGTTACTGGATCAACGGCGGGAACTGTGAAGCCAACAACTCCTCATCAGGAGCAAGTGACTGGCAACCGCAGCGCTCAAAGCGCCGAACATCCCAGCGAACTGATGGCTGAAGCCAGTAAGATGGCCCAAGCTGGAGACGAACAAGGGTGCATGAAAAAACTGGCAGAACTCAAGGACGCTCTTGGCATTAAGTAACTGCCGGCTCGATCAACATCGGTGCACCAATGGCACGTGCCGCGGAGTGAGCCCAGGGCTCGCCGCGCACGAGTGCCTGTTTATACGGGCCAATCAGTCATGAGCTCTCAGATGATCGCAGGGGTTCATGAGCTGGCGTCCGTCGGGTGGATGGCTTATGCTGATGATTTTGTCTGCCGTGCTGCTTGATAACCTTGAGATCTGCTGCGGTTACCTTGATAAAGCTTGGATTGAAGCCAGGCGCAAAGAAATCTTTCGCTCCCATCCGTCCGAATGTACGCATGAATGCGATTGAGGCTGTCCCCATCTTCCCCGCGAAAGTGTGAGGGGGCAGGCCTACAAAACGACGCGCCGCAGTAGTTTCCTCACGTCGCCACAAGTAAAATCGTCGAAGCCGGCATGGCGCCCGAGGCCATAAGATTCCGCCGCTGTGTGGGATTGCTGCGATCGTCACCGCTCTACTCCTACAATAAAATCGGTAACATAGCCGTGATTAGTTGTCAGGTGCCCCCTTGTAGCCGCACACACATAATATTTATAACATTTAGACAAGCCTAATTTTAGTTAGACTTTTCTGCTTACCCGGGATGGTATACAAGCTAACAGCCTTCGCCACAGGCAGCTCTGCCGCTCGACGCTTATCGACAAACCTTCGGCCGGAAGGCACACGCTATGATGTGATGGGCAGCTTGGCTTGTGGTGGGCGGATCCGGTGTCGCACAAACCACAGGCACCGTAGCACGAAGCTTCGCGCATTTATGTTAGGATGCTTAGCCCCTATATGGCGAATGAGGGTTGTGGATAGTAACGGCATATTCACCATACCAGGGCATCTTGATTGAAGGCGCTTCCGTCGCGCCTACCCTGAGCCTGCGTCATTGACGACGCACCCCCGCCGAATACCGGCGGCCGACGTTTTCATGTACCCCAACCCGCCCCCTAATCAGTATGCGTCGGCCGCCGGCTTTATGAGGACGCAACTTCTCCGCCAACGGCGTTTGGTCGCCGCGCAGTCGCCTACCTAGGCTCAAGCGCTTTTCACGTAGCTGCTTCGCTAATCACAAACGAGCGGAATCTCGAGGTGAACCGGGCCTACTATTTACGAATGCTCTCTAGCTTGCGGGCCGGCGGTGCCTAGGTGTTTAGCATGCCTTCAACTCCGTTTATGCTATAGCGGAAGCCGTTCTGGCCGGGCTGGGTTGCTCTGTCTCGATGAAGCTCGTTATGGCCGCGGAATCCACCGTGAAGCCAGACGCCTGTCTGGCAATCGAATTCCAACACCAAAAAGTCTGAACATCGGAATTTCAAGTCCGAGTCTGACTCTGAGAACAGGCGGTTCCGAGCCTGTCCATAGGGCATGGCCGCCTTTCGGGAGATCACTTAGAGGCCTGATCGAGACAGCCCCGCTTGCGATGCCACGGCTCACAGTCAGGCGCAAAAATCTCGTCGGTCGGAAGTCCGAATGGCCCTAAAGCTTGCCCGAGCAGACTGATGGTGCACGCGGCACGCCAGCCGCCTGCACAATATTTAGGCCGCCTGCCTGCTGGGTGCATCGCAGGGTGATGGAGGCGATCCAAATCTATTGGGAAAGCCCGATTCGCGCTGATTTCGACGGTTTGGCACGGCTGTTGCTTGGCCCTGACGACCAATCGGTTTCGTTCAGTCAAAGAGGGAAAGATGAACCGTCGCAATCTGTGCATGCTGGCCTTCGCCGCCCTGGTTGGAATGGCCATGGCTCCGTCTCCGCGGGCGCGGGCTGACGCTTTGAGCAACATCGGCACGCGGGGCACCGTCCGCATTGCCGTCCCACAGGATTTCCCGCCCTTCGGCAGTGTCGGTGCCGACATGACACCGCAAGGCTACGATATTGATATGGCTAATTTGATCGGAGAAAAGCTCGGCGCCAGGGTCGAAATCGTCCCGGTCACCAGCGCCAACCGCATACCCTATCTTCAGACCAACAAGGTCGACCTAGTCATTTCGAGCCTCGGGAAGAACCCGGATCGCGAGAAGGTCATCGACTTCTCCAGCGCCTACGCCCCCTTCTACAACGGCGTGTTCGCCCCGGCAGATGTCGCGGTCGCCAAGGCCGAAGACCTCGCCGGCAAGACCGTCGGCGTCACCCGCGGCGCGATCGAAGACCTCGAACTGACCAAGGTCGCGCCCGCGAGCGCCGATATCAAGCGTTACGAGGACAACAACGGCACCATTTCCGCTTTTCTTTCAGGCCAGGTCGATGTGATCGCGACCGGCAATGTCGTCGCGGCCGCCATCATCGAAAAGAACCCGCCCAAGCGGCCCGAACTCAAATTCCTGATCAAGAACTCGCCTTGCTATATCGGCATGAACAAGCAAGAGCCGGCGTTGATGGCCAAGATCAACGGCATCATCGCCGCCGCCAAGTCCGACGGGACCCTCAATGCAATCTCCGAGAAATGGCTGAAGGTCGACCTGCCGGCGGATCTGTGATCCCCGGCTAATCATGAGCTCTCACTTCGATTTCGGCTGGCTGATCGATTATTTGCCGGTACTGCTCAAGGGTATCCGCATCACCGTGCAGCTCATCTTGATCGGCGCGACATTCGGCGTGGCGCTGGGCATTGCCTGCGCCTGGGTCCGCGCCCTCGGGCCGAGGTGGCTGAAACCCGTTGTCACGATCTATGTCGAACTGATCCGCAACACGCCCTTCCTCATCCAGCTGTTCTTCATCTTCTTCGGCTTGCCGTCGCTCGGCATCAAGATGTCGGAACTGACCGCTGCCAACCTCGCCATGATCGTGAACCTCGGCGCCTATAGCTGCGAGATCATCCGCGCCGGCATCCAGGCTACGCCGCGCGGCCAGTTCGAAGCCGGTGCCAGCCTCGCAATGAGCCCCTTCCAGACCTTCTGGCATGTGGTTCTGGTCCCGGCGCTGCAGCGCATCTGGCCGGCGTTGTCGTCGCAGGTCGTCATCGTCATGCTGGGTTCGGCCGTGGTTTCGCAGATCGCCGCCGAGGACCTGACCTTCGCCGCCAACTTCATCCAGTCGCGCACCTTCAGAGCCTTCGAAACCTACATCGTCTCGACCCTGATCTACCTGGCCCTTGCGATCCTCCTGCGCCAGCTACTGGCCGGCCTGGGCTGGATGCTGTTCCCGAGGAAGGCGTCACGATGAGACATGCGCCATGACCCAGTTCACCTTCTGGGACATCCTGCGCAACCTGCTGCTGGCCGCGCGCTGGACCGTTCTGCTGTCGCTGGTCTCCTTCATCGGTGGCGGCATCGTCGGCACGGCCCTGCTTTTTCTGCGCATCGGCGGCCGGCGTGAGACGCGGCTTCTGTCACGCGGCTATATCCAACTGTTCCAAGGCACGCCGCTCTTGATGCAGCTTTTTCTCGCCTTCTTCGGCCTTGGCCTGTTCGGTATCGACGTTCCCGCCTGGCTTGCCGCGACTGTCGCGCTCGTCCTGTGGACCGCCGCCTTCCTCGCCGAAATCTGGCGCGGTTGCGTCGAGAGCATCGGCAAAGGGCAATGGGAGGCATCAGCAAGCCTTGGCATGGGTTATCTCCAGCAGATGCGCTACGTCATCCTGCCGCAGGCGCTGAAAGTGGCGGTGCCGCCGACGGTCGGCTTTTCGGTACAGGTTGTGAAGGGCACTGCGCTCACCTCCATCATCGGTTTCGTCGAATTGTCGAAGGCCGGTTCGATCGTCACCAACGCCACGTTCCAGCCGTTCACGGTCTACGGCCTGGTCGCGCTCATATATTTTGCCTTGTGCTGGCCGCTGTCGAAATTGAGCCAGCTGCTGGAAAGGAAGCTCCATGTCGCTCATCGCAATCACTGAGGTGAAGAAGCGCTTCGGCGACAACGAGGTGCTGAAGGGTATTTCCATCGATATCGCTCCAGGCGAGGTCGTCGCCATCATCGGCAAGAGCGGCTCCGGCAAGTCGACGCTGCTGCGTTGCATCAACGGGCTCGAGACTATCGATGAAGGCTCGATCGTCGTCGCCGGCGTCCAGTTGCTGCCCGATGAGACACATCTCAAGGCCCTGCGCCTAAAGGTCGGCATGATCTTCCAGCAATTCAACCTGTTCCCGCATCTCACGGCTGGCGGCAATGTCATGCTGTCGCAGATGGTGGTGAAGAAGACGCCGAAAAAGAATGCCGAGGCGGTCGCGCGAAAGATGCTCGACCGCGTCGGCCTCGCCCACAAGTTCGACGCATTGCCGGACGAGCTTTCAGGCGGCCAGCAGCAGCGTGTGGCGATCGCCCGGGCGCTCGCCATGCAGCCGATCGCGCTGCTATGCGACGAGATCACTTCGGCGCTCGACCCCGAGCTCGTCGCCGAGGTGCTGGCCGTCGTCAAGGAACTGGCCGCGCAAGGCATGACGCTGGTGATGGTTACGCATGAGATGCGCTTCGCACGCGATGTCTGCTCGCGCGTCGTCTTCATGCATCAGGGTCGCGTCCACGAGATCGGTGCCCCCGGTGAGGTCTTCGCCAATCCCAGAACGCCGGAACTCAGGCAGTTCCTTGGAGCGAACTAGACGTCATGCAGATTGTCACGACGATCAGGCGGGCGATGCGACCGCGGCGCGCTCATTGACATCGGCACAACACTGGCTATTTGTAGCGCCGGAAAGTGGATGGAGCGTTCCGTCCGCTTCGCGGATGGCGCCCCTACCCGTGTGATCCGCTAAACGTCCATCGGCACGTGAGCCGATCCGGTCGCAGCCTACCCGGTAAAAACAAGGAAGCCTGGTGAAGACAATCGTTATCTGTTCCGGCGGATTGGATTCCGTCACGCTCGCCTACAAGGTCGCAGCCGAAAGAGCCCTCACCCGTCTCGTGTCGTTTGACTACGGCCAGCGCCATAAAAAGGAGCTGGACTTTGCGCGGATGTGCGCCTTGCGCCTCGGCGTGCCGCACGACGTGGTCGATATCACCGCGGTCGGACGCCTCCTGACGGGATCGGCGCTGACCAGCGGCGGCCCGGTCCCCGAGGGGCACTATGCGGAAGACAGCATGCGCGTCACTGTCGTACCCAATCGCAACGCGATCATGTTGGCGGTAGCCTTTGGTATAGCCGCGGCGGAACAGGCCGATGCCGTGGCGGCAGCGGTCCACGGCGGGGGTCATTTCATCTATCCGGGCTGCCGCCCGGCTTTCGTCGAAGCCTTCGAGGCCATGCA
>NZ_RZSL01000164.1:0-11019 GCF_003997355.1 Mesorhizobium sp. M1E.F.Ca.ET.041.01.1.1
GGCACCAGCATGGCGATGCCGCGCGCCGGGCTGGTGGTCGCCGAATATGCCCCCAATGCGGTCAAGAAAGCGGTCATCGGCGTCGGCCACGGCGAAAAGAAGCAGATCCACATGATGGTGAAGGTGCTGATGCCGAAGGCGGTCTTCGACACCGATGACGCTGCCGATGCTTTGGCCATCGCCATCTGCCACGCGCATCACCGCCAGAGCGTCGCCTACCGGAAGACGATTGCCGGATAAGGATGTTCTTGACTTGTTCTGATTGTTGGAATATTTCTTACTTGTAAGAAAGGATTGTTCCATGCGTGTAACCAGCAAGGGCCAAGTGACCATTCCACGCGATCTGCGCGAGACATTCGGCATTGTTGCCAACAGCGAAGTGATCTTCGGCATAGAAGGCGGAAAGATCACGATTACGCCCCGGCACGACAAGGGACGGCAGGCGGATCGTGAACGGCTTGCCCGTTTTCTCGCTGCGCTTGATCGGCTGGAGGGCAGCGGCGATCAGACGATGAATGCCGATGACGTCATGGCCATGACGCGGGATCGCTGATCTTGGCGACGCTTGTCGATACCAATGTGCTTATCGATGTCGCCGTTCGCGATCCTGTCTGGCTGAAATGGTCGCGGCCGAAAATAGAGACTGCGCGCAAGCAAGGCAGCCTGATCATCAATCAGATCATCTATGCAGAGTTTTCGATGCGCTACGAGACGATCGAAGATGTCGACGATGTGTTGCCCGAGGATGAGTACCGACGTGAAGGGTTGCCGTTCGAAGCGGCCTTTGCCGCGTCGAGAGCATTCTTGATCTATCGCCGGCAAGGGGGACCGCGGGAGAAGGTCATGCCCGATTTTTTGATCGGGGCGCATGCCGTCATCCGAGGCTATCCCATCCTTACGCGCGATCCGGCAGGTTTCAGAAAATACTTTCCGGATGTCGAACTTATCGCGCCTGACACCCACCCCTAAGAAAGCCCTCGGACATGATCGGCAAGCTGAAAGGCACGCTGGACGAGATCGACGAAGACGCCTGCCTGGTCGACGTGCATGGCGTCGGCTATGTCGCTTATTGCTCGGCGCGCACGCTGGCTTCGTTGCCGTCGCCCGGCGAGGCGGTGGTGCTGTTCATCGAGACCTATGTGCGCGAGGACATGATCCGGCTCTACGGCTTCCAGAGCGTGCTCGAGCGCGAATGGTTCCGGCTGTTGATGAACAATGTGCAGGGCGTCGGCGCCAAGGTGGCGCTGGCGGTGCTGTCGACGCTGGCGCCGGCCGACCTCGCCAATGCGATCGCGCTGCGCGACATCGCCATGGTCTCCCGCGCGCCCGGCGTCGGCAAGAAGGTGGCCGAGCGCATCGTGACAGAGTTGAAGAACAAGGCGCCGGCCTATGCCGGCTCCGCCAACGGCACGATCGGCCTCAAGCAGGAGCTTGGCGAGGGCGTGGCAGCAGCGCCGATCACCGATGCGGTCTCGGCTCTGGTCAATCTCGGCTATTCGCGCGACATCGCGGCGAATGCGGTAGCGGCGGCGCTGAAGTCGGCCGGCGAAGGGGCGGATGCCTCGAAGCTGATCCGCTTCGGACTGAAGGAACTGGCGCGGTGAGGCGCTTGTCCTGGCCCTTGGCGTATGCGAGGAACGCCGCATGAGCCTTTCGCCCCGCTTCATTGCCCCCGACAAGCGCGGCGAGGATGCCGACCAGAGCCTGCGGCCGCAGTCGCTCGACGAGTTCGTCGGCCAGGCGGCGGTGCGCGCCAATCTCAAGGTCTTCGTCGACGCCGCCAAGAGCCGCGGCGAGGCGCTTGACCATGTGCTGTTCGTCGGCCCGCCAGGGTTAGGCAAGACGACGCTGGCGCAGATCATGGCGCGCGAGCTCGGCGTCAATTTCCGCTCGACCTCGGGGCCGGTCATCGCCAAGGCCGGCGACCTCGCGGCGCTGCTCACCAATCTCGAGGAGCGCGACGTGCTCTTCATCGACGAGATCCACCGGCTCAATCCGGCGGTGGAGGAAATCCTCTATCCGGCGATGGAGGATTTCCAGCTCGACCTGATCATCGGCGAAGGGCCGGCCGCGCGCTCGGTCAAGATCGACCTCGCCCGCTTCACGCTGGTCGCCGCAACAACCCGGCTCGGGCTCTTGACCAACCCGCTGCGCGACCGTTTCGGCATCCCGGTCAGGCTCAATTTCTACACGGTCGAGGAGCTGGAGCAGATCGTGCGCCGCGGCGCCCGCATCCTCTCGATGCCGCTCGGCGATGATGGCGCGCTGGAGATCGCGCGCCGCGCCCGCGGCACGCCGCGCATCGCCGGACGGCTCTTGCGCCGCGTGCGTGACTTCGCTTCCGTCGCCGGAAACGGCCATGTCGACAAGCGCATTGCCGACGAGGCGCTGACGAGGCTCGAAGTCGACGGGCTCGGCCTCGACGCGCTCGACCGCCGGTACCTGTCGATGATCGCTCGCAATTTCGGCGGCGGGCCGGTCGGCATCGAGACGATCGCCGCGGGGCTGTCGGAACCGCGCGACGCGATCGAGGACATCATCGAGCCCTATCTCATCCAGCAGGGCTTCATCCAGCGCACGCCGCGCGGCCGCGTGCTGACCGCCAATGCCTGGCGGCATCTCGGCCTCGAGGCGCCGAAGGACCTCGCGCAGCAGCAGATCAGCCTGTTCCAGGAGGAGTAACGGATATTTGTTCTCCTGTCGGGCAGGGAACGGCTTGTCTGCGCAGAATCTGCTCGCCTCGGCCCAGGTGAGGGCACAATTGCCGCCTTTAAGGCAAGGCTCGCTTACTTGAATCCCAAGGGCTTGGGCTGACAGATGATCACCAGACGTGGCTTCCTGCGCCTCATCGGCGGCTCGTTCCTGTCGATGGTGTCGCTCAGCGCCTATGCCGTCGGCATCGAGCCGATGCTCTTGACGCATGTGAAGCGCTACAGCCTGACGCCGCCGCATTGGCCGGCTGGCCTCAAGCTCCGCGTCGTGGCTCTTGCCGACATCCATGCCTGCAAGCCTTGGATGACAGCCGGGCACATCGCTTCGCTCGTCGAGCGGGCCAACGCCCTGCAGCCGGACCTCGTGGTCCTGCTCGGCGACTATATCGCCGGCATGCGCCTGGTGACGGACGAGGTGCCCGTCCCGGAATGGGCCGCGGCTCTGTCGGGGCTGAAGGCGCCGCTCGGGGTGCTCTCGATCCTCGGCAATCACGACTGGTGGCACGATATCATGGCGCAACGGGCCCGTTCGGGACCGACCGTGGCGCGCAAGGCGCTGGAGGATGTCGGCATCCCGGTGCTGGAGAACGATGTGGTGCGCCTCGAAAAGGATGGGCACGCCTTCTGGATCGCCGGGCTGGCGGACCAGCTCGCCCTGCTGCCAGGCCCGGATCGCGAACAATCCAGAGGATTGGATGATCTCGACGGCACGCTCGCCAAGGTGAGCGAGGGCGCGCCCGTCATCCTCCTCGCGCATGAGCCCGACATTTTCCCGAAAGTCCCTTGGCGGGTGTCGCTGACGCTTTCCGGGCATACGCATGGCGGGCAGGTGCGGCTGTTCGGTTATTCGCCGGTCGTGCCCTCACGCTTCGGCAACCGCTTCGCCTATGGCCATGTCGTGGAAAACGACCGCAATCTGATCGTTTCCGGCGGGCTTGGCTTCAGCATCATGCCAGTGCGTTTCGGCATGCAGCCGGAGATTTTGCAGATCGATTTGGGTTAGTTCCCCAGCACGGGGATTTTGACTGGTCGGCTCTGTTTGCGTTGGCAGGTGGCATGCCTTGGAGATTGGCCGAAACGCCCACCCCGTCGTCATCCACGGGCGGAGCAGGAGGGAAGCTCCGTCGCGAAGACCCTAGAATGACGACGTTGGGGCGGCTTCAACCAATCCCGGCGTTTGCGCTGATTTCACGGAAATGAACGGAAAATCTTGCACGAAGACAAACGGCAACCTTTCAAAATCCCTGTGTCGGGGACTGGTTCGCCCCCAAGCACCTCAGTGTAGCGACCTGATCGCGTCCATCACGTTGGGCTCCGCCTTGTCGCCGTCGAAGGCATCGACGATGCCGAAGGCGCCGCCATAGCCCCATACCGACCAGGAAAAGCCATGCGCCTCGGCGCGCGCGATCATGTCCTTGACATAGGCGGCGCGGTACTCGGCGGGCATCACATAGGCGTTGCCGTATTCCTGGCGGATCATGCCGAATTCGCCGAGCGTGATGTCTTGCGGCTTGATGCCGTTGGCCTTCGCCCAGCCCTCGACGGTCTTGAAAGGCGCGTCCATCAGGCCAACGAGCTTGTCGGGGCTGTCCATGCCGGCAACCTGCTCGTCCAGATAGGCAAGCATGCCGCTGCGGCGCGTCCATGGCGCTTCGGCCCTGATCCTGTCGCGGATCGTCTCCAGCGCCACGTCGAGCCGGGCGCGCGGCACCGCGGTCAGCGGATAGGGCAAGCCGGTGACATAGCGGATGAAGTCGCCGGCCCAGGTCGCGCCCTGATGCGTCAGAAGAAACGGATCGTAGGAATGGAAAGTCCAGATGATGTTGTCGTCGGGGATCGCCTTCGGATCGATCTTCGCCAGCGAGGCCGCGTTGGAATAGCAGCCGCCGGTGAGGATGAGCGTCAGCCTGGTGGCGGAAGACCGCGCGGCCGCGAACAATTTTTTCTGGCGGTCGGGCCACAGGTTCGTGCCGTTGCCGTCGCAATCGACGATCGGCTCGTTCATCAGCTCGAAGGCAACCTGGTTTGGATCCTCGGTGGCGAGTATATGCGCCATTTTGCGAACGACCTCGACATAGGCGTCGAAAGTGGCGGGATCGTCCATCACCTCGCTCATGCCGATCTTGCGATTGCCGCCGGCCGGGATGAGATGCAGGTCGACGATCACTTTCAGCCCGGCGCGGTTGATCATGCGCGCCGAGTCCAGCACGCTGGCGTAGAGGTCGTCGCGCAGCGAAAGCGTCTCGTCGGACAGGAAGGGCGAGGGATCGACCGGCATCCGCAGGAAATCGAAACCGGCATCCTTCAACGCCTTGAGGTCATCCTCCTTCAGGAATTTGCGCCATTCCGGATAGGGCAGGATGGCCTTCGGGTCGCTCCATTTCTCCTCGCCTGTCCAGGTCGTCCACTGGTCGAGATTGAGGCCTCGCTTCATCGAGAACGTCGCCGCCTGACCCGGCAGCGCCACAGCGGCAAGCGCCAGCAGCGCCGCCATCAAGGTCTTGATCATCGCGCCCAACAGTGCCATCCGGTTCCCGCGCCATGCGCACCGCCCCGAGCCGTCCAGCGGTCCGGAGGGCGCGCGAACGAACAGGTGCCCGTTCGGGCCTGAAAAGGAAAGCGCGATGGACGATCATGGTGAATCGGCGCTCTGCGCCGGGCTTTCCGGGGCGCTGACGGAGTTCGGCCACCGGCTGATGGCCAGGGTCTACTATGCCGACACCGATTTCTCGGGCGTCGTCTACCATGCGCGCTACCTCGAATTCCTCGAGCGTGGTCGCTCCGACTATCTGCGGCTCGCCGGCGTCCATCACACCGAGCTTTTGGACGGCAAGCATGGCGAGCGCATCGTCTGGGTGGTGCGGCGCATGGAGATCGACTTCCGCGCGCCGGCCCGCATGGACGATATTCTGACCATCGACACGCGCACCGAGGACATCTCCGGCGCCCGTATCTTCATGGCGCAGCAACTGAAGCGTGGTGACGAGGCGCTGGTCGAGGCAAAGGTCGAGGCGGCGATCATCGGCGATAACGGGAGGCCGAGGCGGTTTCCTAAAGAGTGGATCGCCGCTTTCATGCCTCGGGTGTCCTGATATTCAGGTGATGCCGGCCTGCGAACGACGGCTCGGCCTGCCCCTGAAATCTCAACGCACCTCGACCCCAGTCGGCCAATGAGTATCCGTGCGAGGCGCGGCAATGCGCCGCGCTTCATATCCTAACCCATCCTTAACCATAACGGTTCATGAAGGAATTGGTGAAGATTGGCGCAATTCGTGCCGCCTTCCTTTCACCAAGATTTGCCCCGAAAAGGCCGCGAAACGGTGCATTCGGGGGCTTGTCCCGCAAGCTTCAAGCTTCGCGCGATCGGACCAAAGGGATGCCCATGGGCCAGCCGCCAGCGATGCCCGGAAAATTCTTAAGGACTTAAGTCATGGAAAACATCGCACTCGCCGACCCGGGCGCGCATTTGTCGATATGGGCCCTGTTCATGCAGGCCGGCTGGGTGGTCAAGCTGGTCATGATCGGCCTGCTCTGCGCCTCGATCTGGACCTGGGCGATCATCATCGACAAGCTTGTCGCCTACAGCCGCATGCGCCTCGCCCTCAACCGCTTCGAGCAGGTGTTCTGGTCGGGACAGTCGCTCGAGGACCTCTACCGGACGCTCGCCGACCGCAAGACCACCGGCATGGGCGCGATCTTCGTCGCCGCCATGCGCGAATGGAAGAAGAGCTTCGAGAAGGGCGCGAAATCGCCGCTGGCGCTGCAGACCCGCATCGACAAGGCGATGGACCTGGCGCTGACCCGCGAGATGGAAAGGCTGGAGGGCCGCCTCGGCTTCCTCGCCACGACCGGCTCGGCCGCGCCCTTCATCGGCCTGTTCGGCACCGTCATCGGCATCATGACGTCCTTCCAGGCGATCGCCGCCTCGAAGAACACCAGCCTGTCGGTCGTGGCGCCCGGCATCGCCGAGGCGCTGCTGGCGACGGCCATCGGCCTGCTCGCGGCCATCCCCGCGGTCATCGCCTACAACAAGCTGTCGTCGGATGCGAACAAACTCGCCATGCGCATGGAAGGGTTTGCGGATGAGTTCTCCGCCATACTCTCGCGCCAAATCGATGAAAAAGTGGCGCAGAAGGCCTGAGGTACGATCATGGGGATGTCTGCTGCTAGCGCAGGTGGCATAGGGCGAGGCGGACGCGGCCACAGGCGGCGCGGGCGCCATCATAGCCTGATGTCGGAAATCAACGTCACGCCGATGGTCGACGTGATGCTGGTGCTTTTGATCATCTTCATGGTCGCGGCGCCGCTCCTGACGGTCGGCGTTCCGATCGACCTGCCGGATACGCAGGCCAAGGCGATGAATGTCGACACGCAGCCGATCACGGTGTCGATCAATTCGACCGGCCAGATCTATCTCCAGGAAACCGAGATCCCGATCGAGGAGCTGGTGGCGAAGCTGCAGGCGATCTCCAAGACCGGCTACGACGAGCGCATCTTCATCCGCGGCGACAAGTCGACGGACTACGGCACCGCCATGAAGGTGATGGCCCGCATTTCAGCGGCCGGCTACAAGAACATCGGCCTGGTTTCGCTGCAGGAACAGGACCAGTAGACACGAAGATGAGGACCGGCCTCACCACATCGGTGATCTTGCATGCGGTGGCGCTGGCCTTCGGGCTGTTCACGCTGTCCTCGCCGCCGGCCATGCCAGCCAGCGACGTGGAGTCGGTGGCGGTCGACATCGTGCCGATGGAAGCGGTTGCGCAGACGCTGCAGGGCGACAAGAAAGCCGTGATGCACGACAAGCCGGCGCCGCTGCCGACAAAGCGCCCGGATATCGTTCCCGATGCGCAGAAGGTCGGCGAGAACAGCGTCGACACCGACAAGCCGGTGACGGACGAAGCCAAGCCGAAGCCGGTCGACAAGACGTCCGCGCCGCCGCCTGCGCCGACGCCGACCGAGAAGCCGGCCGCCGAAGACGTGCAGAAGCCGCAGGAAAAGCCGAAGCCGGTGCCTGCGACCGAAGTGGCGCCGACGCCGGCGCCGAAGGAAGAGGTCAAACCCGAGCCGGTCAAGCAGGCGGATCCCAAGCCGACGCCGGCCAAGGAGCCGACGCCAACGCCGCCGAAGGAAACGACCGCCGCCATCCAGAAGGAGGAGGTCAAGCCTGACGCCGTCGCCGAGGCGATCGCCAAGGAACAGCCGACCGACGAGGCGAAGCTTCCGGACTCCGCGCCGGCGCCGGAGGCGCGGCCGAAACCGCAGCCAGCCCAGGCCGAAAGCGCCAAGGCGCCGGACCGCAAGGACGCGGAAAAGCCGGTCAAGGAAGCCTCCTCGAAGCCGAAATCGGATGAGAAGCAGTTCAACGCCGACGAGATAACGGCCCTGCTCGACAAGCAGAAGCCGTCCGGCGGCGGCGCCAAGCGCTCGACGCAGCAGTCATCGCTGGGTGGGGACAAGAACCAAGGCCAAAAGCTTTCCAAGTCGGAGGAAGGAGCGCTGAGAGATCAGCTTGCCGGTTGCTGGTCGATTCCTGCGGGGGTTGAAGGCTCGGAGAACCTCGTTGCCGTGGTCACGTTCAATCTCAATACCTCTGGGAAGCTGGATGGCCGCCCCACCGTCGAAAAATCGAGTGGAAACCAGCAGTTTGACGAAAGCGCAGTGCGCGCGGTGCAGAAATGCGACATGGCCGGCCTCCAGGTTCCCGCCGGCAAGCAGGACATCTGGTCCGACTTCCGGGTCACGTTCGATCCAAGGGAGATGCTTGGCCTCTAGGCCCGGCGTCTGAACCATCAAAGAAGAGAAGCGAGAAGACATGAGATCTTTCCTCAAGCCGCTCCTGATGATTGCCGCCATGGCGCTGGGCATGACGGCCGGCGCCACCTTGCCGGCCTGGGCCCTCGTCGAGCTCAACGTCAACAAGGGCAATGTCGAGCCGCTGCCGATCGCCATCACGGACTTCCAGTCCAGCGATGCGCTCGGCGCGCAGATCACGGAGATCGTCACCGCCGATCTGAAGCGTTCCGGACTGTTCGCGCCGATCGACAAGAGCGCCTTTATCGAGAAGATCTCGGGCCCGGACGCCACGCCGCGCTTCGACGACTGGAAGGTGATCAACGCGCAGGCGCTGGTCACGGGCAGCGTCGGCAAGGAGGCCGACGGCCGCATCCGCGCCCAGTACCGTCTGTGGGACACGTTTGCGGGGCAGCAGATGGCCGGCGAACAGTTCTTCGCCAATGACGCCAACACCAGGCGCGTCGCCCATATCATCGCCGACGCCATCTATGAGCGGCTGACCGGCGAAAAGGGCTATTTCGATACGCGCGTCGTCTTCGTCGACGAATCCGGCGCCAAGAACGCGCGCAAGAAGCGCCTCGCCATCATGGACCAGGACGGCGCCAATGTGCGCTATCTGTCGGACGGCCGCTCGATCGTGCTGACGCCGCGCTTCTCGCCGAACCGGCAGGAAATCACCTATATGTCTTATGAGAGTGGGCAGCCGAAGGTCTATCTGCTGCAGATCGAGACCGGACAGCGCGAGCTGGTAGGCAACTTCCCCGGCATGACGTTTGCGCCGCGCTTCTCGCCCGACGGCCAGAAGGTGATCATGAGCCTGCTGCGTGACGACGGCAATTCCAACATCTTCGCCATGGATTTGAGGAGCCGCTCGACCACCCGGCTGACCAATTCCACCTCCATCGACACCTCGCCGTCCTATTCTCCCGACGGCAGCAAGGTGGTGTTCACGTCGGACCGCGGCGGCCGCGCGCAGATCTATGTGATGGGCGCCGACGGCTCGGGCCAGACCCGTATCTCCTTCGGCGACGGCGTCTATTCGACGCCGGTCTGGTCGCCGCGCGGCGATCTCATCGCCTTCACCAAGCAGACCGGCGGCGAGTTCCAGATCGGCGTCATGAAGACCGACGGTTCCGGCGAGCGCATCCTTTCCTCCGGCTTCCAGCAGGAGGGTCCGACCTGGGCGCCGAACGGCCGCGTGCTGATGTTCTTCCGCGACTCGGCCGGCGGGCCGAAGCTGGTCACGGTCGATCTTACCGGCCGCAACGAGCAGCCGATCCCGACCTCGAACTTCGCCTCGGATCCAGCGTGGTCGCCGTTGCTGGAGTGAGGAGAGGAACTGGGGAACTGACGAATTGAAGAACTGAGGAAAGGCGGATTCCTCAACGCTTCATTTCCCCCTTTTTTCATGTTTTGGCCGCATTTCCGCCTACGGTCCGCGCCCAGTGTGGTTCCGGGCAAGAAGGCCGAGGACGGCGGCCGAAACCAAAAATTAACCGTGTTTCTTGAATGCCGGTTAACCCAAACGTGGTTACTGGGTGATCAACGAAATCACTCGAATGCGAAGGAGAGGCGGCATGGGCCGTATCGCAGCACTTACCAGGAATCCGGCGATGATCGCGCTGGTGGCAGCGCTTGCCATCACCGGTTGCGCCTCCAAGAAGACGCCGACCAGCGCGGCCGATCTCGGCCTCAACGGTGCCGGCGCCGCCACGCCCGGCTCGGCGCAGGACTTCACCGTCAACATCGGCGACCGCATCTTCTTCGATACCGACTCCTCCTCGATCCGCGCCGACGCGCAGACCACACTGGGGCGCCAGGCGCAGTGGCTCAACCAGTACAGGCAGTATGCCATCGTCATCGAGGGCCATGCCGACGAGCGCGGCACGCGTGAATACAATCTGGCGCTGGGCGCCCGCCGCGCCGCCGCCACCCGCGATTTCCTGGTCTCCAAGGGCGTTGCGGCCAACCGCCTGAAGACGATCTCCTACGGTAAGGAACGCCCGGTCGCGGTCTGCGACGACATCTCGTGCTGGTCGCAGAACCGCCGCGCCGTCACCACGCTCTCCGGCGCCGGCTCCTGACGGCTCCGCGCCGAAAATCGATATCGATTTTTGCTTCGGTTCGGAAGGGATCATAAGCGCCACAGCGTCCTTTGGGCGTCTGACGACGCGCGGCGCTGTGGACGGCAAAAATACAACATGGCGAAATGAAAGGCGGCCTCAGGGCTGCCTTTTTCGTATGCGACGGGCTGAAACAAAATTTGGCCGAAGTCTCGCGTCCTGCTATGAGCGCGAGGGCGCTTCCTCCCTTCCGATTTGGAAAGGCGCATCAGGCCAACAGATTTCACGGCGAGAGACATAATGCATTTCAGAACGGTCCTGAGCGGCACGCTTGCGCTGCTGCTCGTATCCAGCATCTCAAGCGCCGCCGCCCCGGCGGGCAGCGCCACCGGGCAGTCCTCGGACAGCGGGTTCACTTTCCACCTGCCGACGCTCGGCATCTTCGGCGA
>NZ_RZSL01000165.1:0-10977 GCF_003997355.1 Mesorhizobium sp. M1E.F.Ca.ET.041.01.1.1
GGTGTAGGAGGCGTTGCGCACGATGGTGAGCAGCCAGGCGCGCGGATTGCCGCCGGCAAAGCCGGCGATGCCGGCATGCGCCTTGAGGCAAGCTTCCTGCACCACATCCTCGGCGTCCGCTGCATTCCCGGTCAGCCAGCGGGCGAGCGACAGCGCGTCGCCGAGATGCGGCAGCACCACTTCGGCAAAACGCGCGGCCAGCATTCTTTCGCTCAACACCGTTCCACCGTCGGGCGCTCCGGCCGGGGGTCTGCAGCCACCTTCAGCGGGTGGCGGCGGTCTGTCCCTGCTCGTGCGGGTGAAGATCGCTCTTGCAGGCGAAGATCCCTGCTTTGGTGGAGGTGAAGGCATAGGTGTCACCGGAGTCAAGCGCCTCGGAACGGAACGGCGCATCACCAGGTCAGGCCCGCTGGCAGGACGGCGATGCCAAAAGCACTTTGGTCCAGCTCAGCCGCTCCAGGGGCCGGCGCCGGCCTATGCCCCGCCTCCCGCCGTTCGCGTTGTCGCGATGGGTCATGTCGGTCTCCCGCAACGCCATGAGCGGCGTATGTCCAGAAGACCGATGGAACCGGCGGGTTATTCCCGAATGATCAGTCTTTTTCGATCACGCTGACGTGATCGATTGTCACTCGACGCTCGTGAGGATTGCAGCGATCAGATGCGCCGACCGGTCTTGGCGTCGAACAGATGCGCTAAGGCGCGGTCGACCTCGATCCGCACACCCTCGCCTTGCTTCAACGCCAGCCGCTCGCGGAACAGGCAGGAGATCGCTTCGCCGCCACAGTCCACCGTGGCGAAGATTTCCGAGCCGGTCGCCTCCATGAGGGTGACGGTGCCGGGGACGCCTTGACCGGTCGCCCGGATGTGTTCGGGACGGATGCCGTAGACCAATTCCCTGCCCGCAGCCTCGCTCGGCTGGATGCTTTCCGGCAGCGGCAGCGTCAGCCCGCCGGCGCTGCGGAAGATGCCCTCCTCGATGTGGCCGTGGATGAAGTTCATGGCGGGCGAGCCGATGAAGCCGGCGACGAACAGATTGGCCGGGCGGTCGTAGAGATCGAGCGGCGCGCCGATCTGCTCGACAAGGCCATCATGCAGCACCACGATCTTGTCGGCCATGGTCATGGCCTCGATCTGGTCGTGCGTGACATAGATCGTGGTGGTGCCGAGCCGCTGATGCAGCGCCTTGATCTCGCCGCGCATCTGGACGCGCAGTTTGGCGTCGAGGTTGCTGAGCGGCTCGTCGAACAGGAACACCTGCGGATCGCGCACGATGGCGCGGCCCATGGCAACGCGCTGGCGCTGACCGCCGGAGAGCTGGCGCGGATAGCGGTCGAGCAGCTTTTCGAGACCGAGAATGCTCGCTGCCCGCTTGACCCGGCTCGCGGTATCGGCCGGATCGGCCTTCTTGATCCTGAGCGCGAAGCCCATATTGTCGGCCACCGTCATATGCGGGTAGAGCGCGTAGTTCTGGAACACCATGGCGATGTTGCGGTCCCGCGCCCTGAGGTTGTTCACGGTGCGCTCGCCAATGGCGATCTTGCCGCCCGATATCGTTTCAAGCCCCGCGATCATGCGCAGCAGCGTCGACTTTCCGCAGCCGGACGGCCCAACCAGGATGACGAACTCGCCATCCGCGATATCGACGCTGACGTCGTGGATGATCTTTGCGCTGCCGAAAGCCTTCTGCACATTGTTGATGCTTACCGATGCCATTGCGTGTCTCCAAAGAAAGTGACGGCGGATCAGGCGCTCAGCCGCCCTTGACCGCACCGGCGGTCAATCCCGCGACGATCTGCCGTTGCGCGAACATGGTGAGCACGAGCACCGGCAGCGTGACCACGAGCGCGGCGGCGGCGAGCGGCCCCCAGCTCACCTGCTCGTAGGACAGCATGTTGTAGACGGCGACCGGCAACGTCCGTGTCTCGCGGCTGGCGAGCACCACGCCGAAGACGAAGTTGTTCCACGAGAAGATGATCGACAGGATGAAGGCGACGACGATGCCGGGCTTGGCGATCGGCAGCGCCACCAGCTGGAACACCTGCCAGGAGGTGGCGCCGTCGATGTTGGCCGCCTCCTCCAGCTCCATCGGCGTCGTCTCGAAATAGCCGATCATGACCCAGACCACGATCGGCACCGTCACCACCAGATGGATGATGATCTGCGGCCAGAGCGTGCCGAGGATGCCCAACCATTGGAACAAGAGGAAGAGCGGGATGAGGTAGGAGAGCCCCGGCGTCATGCGGGCGATCATGATCACGACCGCCGAGCGTTCCGCCTTGAGCCTGGCGATGCCATACCCGGCTGGCACGCCGATCAGCAGCGCCAGCAGCGTCGCCGTGCCGGTCACCAGCACCGAATTCCACATATAGAGCAGGAAATTGTTCTCCTCGAACACCTTCGCATAGTTCGACCAGGCGAAGCGCTCGGGGATCAGGATCGGCGGATAGGCGCCGTTGTCGATCTCGAACTTCAGCGACAACGAGATCATCCAGAGGAAGAACAGGATGGCCGGCGAGACCAGCACCAGCGCCGCGAAGAACAGGCCCAGCTTGTTGAGAAGCCGCGAGCTCATTTATTTGCCCTCCGCGTCGATCCATTGCGAACGCTGGCGCAGCATCAAAAGGATGAAGGACAGCGCCACGATGACGATGAAGAAGACGACGGCCATGGCTGAGCCATAGCCCATGTCGTAGTAAGAGAAGGCGGTGTTGTAGAGATAGATGTTGATCGTCTCCGAGGCCGTGCCCGGCCCGCCCTGGGTCATCGCGTAGATGATGTCGAAGCTCTTCAGCGCATCGATCGTGCGGATGATGACCGCGATCATCAGGAACGGCGCGATCATCGGCAAGGTGAGATAGCGGAACTGCTGCCAGGCATTGGCGCCGTCGATCTCGGCGCTCTCGAACGGCTCGCGCGGCACGGAAGCCAGCCCGCCCAGCACAATCAGCATCACCAGCGGCGTCCACTGCCAGGTCTCGACCGCGACCAGCGAAGGGATGACCGTGTTGGCGTTGAATATCCACTCTTGCGCCGGAATGCCGACCAGCGACAAGAGATAGTTGAGCACGCCGAGCTGCGGATGGAACATCATCGTCCAGACCAATGCCACGGCAACGGGTGTGGCCATCATCGGCATCACGAAGATGCCGCGCAGCAGGCCGCGCAAGGCAAACCTGGCGTCGAAGATGAGGGCGGCGACAGTGCCGAAGAACATCGGCGCGACGACCGACAGGAACGTGTAGGTCAAGGTATGCCAGAGCGATTCCCAGAAGCGCGGATCGCTCGCCAGGCGCAGATAGTTTTCCATCCCGGCAAAGCTTCGCGACTGGCCGAGCGTCCAGCTGTTGACGCTCATCCACAGCGTGAAGGCCCACGGAAAGACGATCACCGCGCCGACGACGACGAGCGCGGGGACGACGAAAGGCCAGTAGTTGGGAGCCAGCCGGACCGGCTGGCTCTCCTCGATGGCTTGCGTCGTCGCCCCCGCGCGTTCTGGGGCGATGGCGGACATCAGCCTTGCTCGCTCCTGTCGAGAACCGGCTGGAACTGCTCGGTGGCCTTCTTCAGCTCGGCGGCGGGATCGGCGCCGGCAATCATGTTGGTCAGCGCCACGCCATAGATATCGCGGAACTCGGTGACCGGGATGATGACCGGCAGCGCCAGCCGGCTGATGTTGCCGGAACCGACCACGGCATCGAGCCAGCTCGGTGGCATGGTGACGCCTGCGCGCACCTTTGGATCCTCCAGCACGGATTTGCGGAACGGCACGCCGGCGCCGGCCTGCAGCAGGCGCGCGCCCATGGCCGGCGATACCGCCCACTGGCAGAATAGATAAGCCGCTTCCTTCTTCGTGCTGGCGGAGGTCACGCCGATGCCGTCGCCGAACGTACCCGAGGCATGCGCTTTCGGTCCCTTTGGCATGACGCCGTAACCGACCTTGCCGACCACCCGCGATTTTTCCGGATTTTCCATCGGCGGCGCAAAGCCCACGCCGTCGAACCACATGCCGATCTTGCCTTGCAGGAATGCGGATTGCGCCTCGGCCCAGTTGAAGCCGGTGACGCCGGGAGGTGCCGCCTTGGTCATCAGCCGCTGGTAGAGGCTGGCGGCCTCGACCGCTTCCGGCGACGTCGTGCGCAGCTTGCCGTCGCTGCCGAGCGGCGTCATGTCGTAGCCGAGCATCAGCGACGTCCACACCGGGGTATTGGCGTTCTTGAGGCCGCGGGCGACGAAGCCGAACGTGTTGCTTGAGGGGTCGGTCAGCGCTTCGGCGGCGGCCACCAGTTGCTCGAAGCTCTCGGGATATTTCAGCCCCTTGGCGTCGAACAGCTCCTTGTTCCAGTAGAGGATCCAGTAGTCGACCGAGAACGGCAGCGAGCGCAGCACGCCCTTGTCGTCCTTGGCGAACTGCAGGCCGGCCTCGGCGAAGTCGCTTTCGACCAGTCCAGGATCGGTGAGGCCTGGATCGGCAAGGTAGCCGGAAATGTCGGCCAGCCAGCCGCCCTTCTCGAACTGCCGCTTCTGCACATGGTAGCTCAGATGCACGACGTCGAAGCTGGGCTTGCCGGAGCTGAGCTCGATCACCGTCTTCTGGCGCTGCTGCTGTTCGGGCGTCGCCTCCGCATTGACCTTGATGCCGGTCAGTTCCTCGAACTCGGCAAGGTTCTTCAGGATGGTGTCGCTGCGCGGGCTCTTTACCAGATTGACGTCGAGTGTCGTGCCGGCAAAGCGCTTCCAGTCGACGCCCGCGGCGAAGCTAGGCCGAAGACCGGCGAGACCGGCCGCGGCGAGTGCCGCAGTTCCCTGGAGCAGCTGCCTCCTGGTTGGACTGAACGGATTGGACGACATTTCTTCCTCCCGGTTGCTGTCGTTGTCGATTGCGCCGCGACGATTGCGGCACGGTCCTGCTTCCTCAAATCTGGAGCGCCAGCCGGCGCGCATTGTCGATATGCTGGCTGATCGCCTCGACCGCCTTCTGCGGATCGCGTTTCTCCAGCGCATCGATCACCGCCAGATGTTCGCGCATGACCGGCACGACGCGACCGTCGATGCGGAAGCGCTCCTGGTGGATGAGCCTGATCTTCACCGAATTGACCAGATAGGCCTTGGCGATGATTTCGTTGCCGAGCGCGCTGATGAAGGTGTCATGCATGGCCCAATCGATGTTCTGTGCCTTGGCTTCCATTTCCGGCGTCGGGGTCTGCGCCAGCGCCTGGGCGAGCATGTCCTCGTGCTCGCGCCTGAGACGCGCGATCTCGGCATCGGAAGCGTTGACGGCAAACAGCGCGACCGCCTCGCGCTCCATGAACAGGCGGAACTGGAAGGCCTCGCGGATCAGGCTGATGTCGATATGGGCGATCTGCATGCCGCGCTGCGGGATCGTGGTCAGCAGCCCCTCGGCCTCGAGCCGCGGCACGATCTCGCGGATGGCGCCAAGCGGCAGGCCGGTAAAGGCAACCAGCTCGCGCTGCGACACGAACTGGCCCGGCCTAAGGTCGCGGGCCAGCAGATGCCGCGTGAAGCTGGCATAGGCCTTTTCCCTCAGAGTTGCCGGTTCGCTCGTGTCGTCCATGCCGATCAGCGTCCTCCGCCGCTCATGCCGCTTGTGTCGAAAATAGCCTGTCGTAGGCGGCACCAAGCTGCTGTCGCTGCTGCAATGCCACCTCCTCGAGCGGCGGCCGGACCGTCAGCCAGCGTTCGTCGCCTGTCTGGCGCGCCACCATGGCCTTCACCGCCGGGATGACCGGATGCCTGAGCAATTCGAGGACGAAGCCCTCCACACGGGAATCGTCGCGCCCGCTTTCGATCATGGCGCGAAGCTCGCCCGCGGCGAAATTGGCCATGCCGGAAATCGCGCCCTGGCCGCCGATCCGCACCGCCGGCGCCAGATGCCGTTCGTCGCCGATCAGGATGATCAGGTCGCCATGCGTCTTGAGCACCGCTTCGCTGTACGCCCAGTCTCCGCCCGAATCCTTGACCCCGGCGACCACGCCCGGATACGCCCTGCGCAGCCGGCCGATCAGGTCGAGCGAGAGCTGCACCGTCGTGACCGAGGGGATGTTGTAGAGCAGCATGCCGCGGGCAAGCGGACCGAGCGCGGCGAACACGGCCGCAAACCAGCCGAACAACCCATCGTCGCCGACATTCTTGAAGTAGCTCGGCGGCGCGAGAAGGATGTTGCGGGCGCCGCGTTGCAGGGCCTGACGGCACTGCTCCGCAGCATCTTCCGCCGCGTCGACGAGCACGCCGGCGACGAGCTGATCGGCCGAGATACCTGACGCAAGCATGGCATCGATGACCGCCTGCCGCTCCGCCGTGCCGACGGAAGCGCCTTCGCCCGTGGTGCCGAACAGCGTCACGCTGTTGCAGCCGGCATCGAGACAGGCTCTGGCATGCGCGGTCATCAGCGGGATGACAATCCGCCCGGATGCGTCGAAGGGCGTAGTGAGGGCAACCGACAGACCAAAGCGCGACGCCACTGCAAAGTCTCCAAATTCATCAATCTGCAAGTAGCCGTATCATGCTGACATGTTAGTTGTAAACAAGCAGATCGATCACGCTTGGCTGCGGTCGGAAAGATTTTTCACAATGCCTGCAGAGCCAGTCCTGCCAGCGCCGATCCGGCCAGCGTCGGCAGCATGCCGGCTTTCAGCCTGAGCATGGCGACCATCGCAGCCGCCGACAGCAGCGCCGCGCGCCAATCGAGCGAGGAGTAGACCGGGACCTCCACGCCCCAACCGACACTCTCGACCTTGCCGAAGACGACATGCAGCGCGAACCACAGCGCGAGGTTCATGATGACGCCGACGACGGCCGCCGTGATCGCGCCGAGCGCCGCCGACAGCGCCTTGTTCTGCCGCAACTGTTCGATGTAGGGCCCGCCGAGGAATATCCAGAAGAAGCAGGGCGTGAAGGTGGCCCAGAGCGTCAGCACCGCCCCGAGCGACCCCGCAAGCAACGGGTTGATCGCGCCGGCATGGCGGTAGGCGGCGGCGAAGCCGACGAATTGCAGCACCAGGATCAGCGGTCCGGGCGTCGTTTCGGCAAGGCCGAGCCCGTCGACCATCTGCCCGGGCGAAAGCCAGCCGAACGAAGTCACCGCCGCCTGAGCGACATAGGCGAGAACCGCATAGGCGCCGCCGAAGGTGACGACGGCCATCAGGCTGAAGAAGCCGCCGATCTGCGTCCACACGCTTCCCGGTCCCGCCAGCACGGCGATCAGCGCCACCGGTCCGAGCCAGAGCGGCAGCCAGATGGCGATGGTGCGGGCCGCGTGCCATTTGGTCGGCACGGTGTGGCCAAGCTCGCCGCGCTCGAACATCAGGTCGACCACGCCGCTTCTGTCGGCGACGGTGCTGCCCTTGCCGTGCGCCGAGCCGGAAAACAGCCCTGGCGCGAAGCGATTGCCGATCCAGCCGATCAGTCCTGCCGCAAGCACGATCAGCGGAAACGGCAGCTTGAGGACATAGATGGCGAGGAAGGCCGCCACCGCGATGGCCACCATGGCGCGGTTCTTCAGCGCTCGTTTGCCGATGCGGATCACCGCCTCGACGACGACGGCAAGCACCGCCGCCTTGACGCCGAAGAACAGCGCCTCGATGACCGGCGCGTCGTTGTAGAGCATGTAGAAGCTGCTCAGGCCGAGCATGACCAGCGCGCCTGGCAATACGAACAATGTGCCGGCGACGAGGCCGCCCGCTGTCCGGTGCAGCAGCCAGCCGATATAGACGGCGAGCTGCTGCGCCTCGGGGCCCGGCAAGAGCATGCAGTAGTTGAGCGCGTGCAGGAAGCGTTCCTCGCCGATCCAGCGGCGCTCCTCGACCAGCTCCTTGTGCATCATTGCGATCTGCCCGGCCGGCCCGCCGAAGGAGAGCAGGCCGATCTTGGCCCACAGCCGCGTCGCCTCGCGGAAGGTCGGCGCGGCCGGGACTTCGGCCGGCCGCGCAGCGCCGTCCTTGGCAAGCACGGTCATTGTGCCTTGCCTCCGGCCGGCCAGTTATGCGTCTCATCGGTGGCGTCGCGGCACCAGCGGAAGAAGGCATCGTAGAGCAGCATGCTGGCTTCGAGTTGCTCCAAGTCGTCGCGGAACATGCGCGACAGGCCGAGCGAGGCGGCGAGGAATCCGGCCGCCTGCGGGACGAGATCGAGACGCGCCGTGTCCGCCCCGCGCACGACGAGCGCCAGACGATCGAGCGCTTCGATGCGCAGGCCGAATTCCTCGATCATCGTGTCGAAGGTGCAGCGCTCGCCGCGGTGGCTCCAGAACACGCCCTCGATGTCGAAGGGAACCGCGGCGAAGCGGTCGGCCACCAAATGCACCTCGGCCGGGTCGACGAACAGGAAGACGGCATCGGGATCGACGAAGCGGCGGATCAGCCACGGACAGGCGATGCGGTCGACCTTCGGGCGGGAACGGGTGACCCATACGGTGCGGCCCTTCTCGTTACGGGGCGGGATGGCGCTGGACGTGACCAAAGGGGCATTGCCGGCGGCCCAGGCCTCGAAGCCGCCTTCGAGCGATTCCGCAGGAATGCCTTCGTGGCGCAGCCACGCGGCGACGCCTTGCGACAGCTTCTGCCCCTTCTGGCAGATGACGACGGCTTTTGCTCCGGAGAACTCGGCAGCCCAGGTCGAGACGGTTCTGAAATCGCGCCGGCGGGATGCCGGCAGCAGGCGTGGATCGGCCTGGTAATCGTCATCGATGCGCACGTCGATGAGAACAGGCGCATCCGGCACCCCGACCAGACGGGCAAGTTGCGGGACAGTTATTGCGGTGGTTGATGGCATGGCGTCCACCTCCTGAACGAAGAGAGTTTGGACGCGATCGTTGGGCTGACGCCTCACGGGGTCGTCGCGGGGAACCCCTTGCAATGATGCTGGAACGGTCCCCGCCGATTGTCAAGGAAGAGCTTCTACGCTCGTCCCGTCACAGCGATGCCGTGATGCCGCCGTCGACATAGAGGACGTGGCCGTTGACAAAGCTTGATGCATCCGATGCCAGGAAGACCGCCGCCCCGATCAGTTCCTCGACCTCTGCCCAGCGGCCGGCAGGCGTGCGTTTCTCCAGCCAGGCGGTGAAGTCGGCGTCGGCGACCAGGGCGGCATTGAGTTCGGTGTTGAAATAGCCTGGACCGATCGCATTGACCTGCAGGCCATATCGCGCCCAGTCGGTCGCCATGCCCTTGGTCAGCATCTTCACGGCACCCTTGGTCGCCGTATAGGGTGCGATGCTCGTGCGTGCCAGCTCGCTCTGCACGGAGGCTATGTTGACGATTTTGCCGTGTCCGCGCGGGATCATGCGGCGTGCCACAGCCTGGCCGACATGGAACACGCTGTCGATATTGGTCGCCTTGAGCCTTTCCCAGGCATCCAGCGGAAATTCCTCGAGCGGCGCGCGAAACTGCGTGCCGGCATTGTTGAAGAGGATCTCGATCGGACCGATTTCGCTCTCGATGGCATCGACCGCTGCCGCCACGGCGGCCGCGTCGGTCACGTCGAAGGCGCGAGCGTGAACCTTATGGCCTTCGGCGGCGAGCCTTGCCCGCGCCTCCTCCAGCACGCTTTCGTTGCGCGCGTTGAGCACCAGCTCCGCGCCTGCTTCGGCCAGGCCGCGGGCGATCGCGAAACCTATCCCCTTCGAGGATCCGGTTACCAGGGCGAGCCGGCCGGAAAGGTCGAAGCGCTTGATGGCAGTTTCCCTCATCGTCACGTGCATCACCCCGGAAAGATCGTGAAGCCGCCGTCCACGCGGATCACCTGGCCGTTGATGAAGCGGGCGCGCGATCCGGCGAGGAAGGCGACAGCCTCGGCAATCTCTTCAGGCTCGGCATAGCGGTTCAGGGAACGCTTCGACGAATCCATCCTGGCCGGATCGACGACGCGCGTCGCCTGGAACCGGGCGGTTTTCGTCGCCCCCGGGCTGACTGCATTGACCCGCACGCCCTCGTCGATCAGTTCCTTGGCGAGGCAACGGGTATAGTGGACGACAGCGGCCTTGAGCGTCGAATAGACGACCTCCGGCGAGCAGCCGAGGTGAGCGGCCGCCGAGGCGATATTGATCACCGAACCTGACCCGCGCTTCACCATCGGCGGCACGAAGGCCTGGCAAACCAGCATGGTGCCGATCAGGTTGTTTTCGGTGAGCACCTTTATGTCCTCGTAATCGATGTCGAGGGCGTTGTTGGGGTTGGGCTTGGTTCCCTTGGCGCCGATGTCCCCGCCTGCGCAGTTGACGAGCACATGCACATCGCCGAGTTCCGCCTCGATCTTGCGCTTCATCTCGGCAACGGCGGCACGGTCGCCGATATTGCCGGTGACCGCGGTGACCCGGGTGCCGTGTCGTCCCAGGTGCCTTGCCGATTCACCGAGGTCGGCGAACTCGCCATACTTCGCCGGTTGGGTCCAGTCCAGGTCGTGGATTGCTACGTCCGCCCCGAGTTCCGCCAGCCGGTCGGCCATGACGTGGCCGAGGCCGCGTCCGGAACCGGTGACGAAGGCGGTGACGCCGCTGAGTTCGCGAGTTGTCATGAGGGGTTCTCCAGAGTCATGAGGCCGAGCTCCTTCATGTTGGCGGCGCTACGCCGGATCATGTCGAGCTCGTAGGAAACCAGGGCGCCGTCGACCCCGCGCTCCCAGGGAGTGCGGAAATCGGCATCGTCGGGCAGGCGATTCTTTTGCGCGGCGGCAAGGCAGGCGGCGAATTCGCGCGCGGTTTTCGGCGGATAGCCGTTCCACCAGTCGTCGAGAAGAAAGCGCACATGGCGCGCCTCGAGCGCGCCCGGCTCGAGCACGGCGGTGAGTTCGTCGTGCAGGTCGCCGAGCAGGGCCGCGAGGTCGCTGAAGGGCACGGCGCCGTCGCCGATGGCGCAGCGCACGAGCCGATATCCTTCGCCCGTGAACTGAACGCGGTAGTCCTTCAGGTGGACATGTCGCACATAGGGTGCGATGCGGCGGGTGAAGTCGAGCGGCGCCTCGGCG
>NZ_RZSL01000166.1:0-10960 GCF_003997355.1 Mesorhizobium sp. M1E.F.Ca.ET.041.01.1.1
TCTTCAGCGTCATCGACAGATCGGCGAGCGAGACACCGGCCGTCAGCGCAGCATTGAGCGCGTCGCTGCGCAGCGTGCCCTTGTCGATGGTGACGTTATCGCGGCTGATCGAACCGGAAAGATCGGCCGCCAGCGTGCCCGTCACCAACGGCGCCAGCGTCGCCACGTCGGTCTTCAGGCCAGCGGCGGCGAGCTTCACGCTGACCGGGCCGCTGCGATTCTCGACATCGAAGCCGTCGGAATGGATTTGTCCCGTCACATTGTTGAGCTGCGTGCCGCCGACGGCGATCGAGGCCAGCGACGTGCCGATATCGACCATCGGCGCCTTGCCGTCGCCAAAGGCGCGGGCGGTCGCCTTCTCGACCGCGACCAGGATCGGCACCGCGCTGTTGCCGACATCGATCGTGACAGGCTTGTCCTTGGCCGAAAGCTCGACGGCGAGGTCGCTGGCGCCCTTCGGGTCGACATTGCCGGTGGCCGTGCCATGCACGGCGCCGCTCTCTATGGTGGCATGCTCGATATCGACCCCGCCAGCGTTGGTGGCGGTGCCGGCGACGTCGAAGCTCGTCTTGCCTGCAAAGAGCGACTTGAACTTTTCCGGCAGGAAGCGCTCGAATTCGCCGTCGCCCTTGGCTTCTATATAGTGCCCCTTGTCGCTCAACTGGTGGCGACCGGTAAGCTGGGTGACGATCTTGCGGTCGACGACGAAGGTGCCGACGCCGTTCCAATTGGCGAGTGGCCCGGTTCCGGAAACGACGATGTCGACGGGTGGCGCATCAGGCAGCTTGAGCAGGTTGGCGATGATGCCGCCCGCTGGCTCCGACGCCTTGAGATCGAGGTCGAGCTTGTTGTCGGCCGGCGCGAAATGGATCTTGGCGTCGACATTGCCCTGCTTGCCGTCGTGGCGGGCGACGTTGAGCACAGTCTCGACCGCCAGCGGCGATGGGTCGGCCTTGAGCGAGCCCTTGGCGGCAAGTTCGGCAATGCCGCTGCCCGCGAGCTGCTGCCCGAGCGCGATCTCCGGCAGGTCGATCTCTCTGACGTCGATCGAGACCGGCAGGCTGGTCGAGCCGCCTTGCGACGGCTGTTGGCTGGCTTGCGGCAGCCGCGCCAGCTCGATGCGCTCGGCTCCGATGCGGTCGGCGTTGAAATTGCGTGACAAGAGCGCCGTCGGCGACCAGTCGAGCGCCACCTTGCGCGCCACCAGCCAAGGCCCGGCGCGATCCTCCAGCACGACGTGATCCAGCCGCAGCGCGCCGGACCAGATGCCTTCGATGCCGCTGACGGTGACCTTGCGATCCTCGGTCGAGGCCATTTTTGAAATCAGGCCGGCGAGATTTTGCCGGCCGCCTTCAGTGCCGGTCAACACGACGAGCGCGCCAATCACCGCCACCAGCAGCAGGAGCAGCGCGTAGAGGCAAATGCGAAGGATGCGCCAGAAGATCTTCATCGTCAGAACGCCTGGCCGATGCCGGCATAGATGCCGAAATGCGGATCGCTCGGATCGCGGTTGAGCGGCACGGCGGCATCGATGCGCAGCGGTCCGAATGGCGTAAGATAGCGCAAGCCGACGCCGGCGCCGACCTTGACGTCCGAGAAATCGGGAAAGGATTTCGTCGAGACCGTGCCGGCATCGACGAAAGGCACGATGCCGATCGTGTCGGTGATGGCAATGCGCATCTCGACCGAGGTCTCGAAGAAGGACAGGCCGCCGATCGGCTGGCCGTCGATGTCCTTCGGGCCGATGCCCTGATAGGCATAGCCGCGCACCGAGCCGCCGCCGCCGGAATAGAAGCGCCGGTCGGCCGGGACATTCTGCAGGCCGGTGCCGACGATGGACCCGAGCGTGGCGCGTTCGGCGAGAACGAATTTGCTCGCCGTGTCGAGCGACTGGTAGGCGGAGCCTTCGCCTTTCAGCTTGAGGAAGGTCGCACCGTTCAGGATATCGTAGCTTGGCTCGGCATAGGCCAGCGCCCGGAAACCCCTGGTCGGATTGAGCTTGTTGTCGCGGCTGTCATAGACATATTGCAGCGGAACACTGGCGATCAGATAGGTGTGCTTGCCGAAGGTGTCGGTGATCCGCGAATAGTCGAGCGCGAACTCCGCCGAGACCCTCTGCCTCTTGTCGAGGTCGTAGGAGACGCCGATGTTGCCCTTGACCGAGAAATGGTCATAGGCATCAGGGTGTTCGAACACCGTCTTGATGCCGGTGAAGAACTTCGATGTCGGCCCGAGCACGCCCGGTTTCTCGAACATGACGCCGGCATTGTAGTTCAGCGCGGAAAAGCTGTTGCTGCCGATGCCGCTGATGGAGCCGTCGATGCGCAGCTTCTCCGCCTGGCCGAATAGGTTGCGATGGCCCCAATAGCCTTCGAGCCCCAGCCCTTCCGTATTGGAAAATGTCCCGCCAATGCCGAAAAAGCGCGGCTTGCGCTCGCTGACCTGCACGTCGATCGGAATATTGCCCTGGCCATCGAGGCTGTCGCCTTCCTTGATGGTCACGCTGTTGAAAACCTCGAGCCCGAGCAGCCGATCACGAGCATCGTCAATCTCTTGCGGCGAATATTGCTGACCCCGCTTGAGACCGGTCATGTATTCGGTGAAGTCGCGATCGACCTTCTCCGTGCCCTCGACAATGGTGTCGCCATAGCCGGCGACAGGGCCGGCCGCCACGGTCAGCGTGACGTCGAGCGTCGAGGTTGCGTGATCGGCGACGATCTCGCGATCCGTCACCTTGGCGAGCGGCCTGCCCTCTTCCTTAAGCGCCCGTACGATTGCCGCCTCACCCTTGAGCACGGCTCCCGATCCGGCATCACCGCCCGCGATCAAGCCGAAATCGGCGCTCGCCAGGCCGGCCGCGTCGCCTTTCAGCCTGATGTCGCCCAGCGTGAATTTCGGCCCGGCGGCGATGCTGACCACCACCGGGATGGGCTGCGGCCCCGTGAATTCGGCGTCCGGCGGCAGTTCGTCTATGGACTTGCCCTGGATGGTGATGGTGACGACGCCTTCGTAGCGGGCGTCGGCGTAAAGGGCGGCAACGAGCTGCTCGCGGTCGCTGCGCGCCTTTGCCATCAGGCCGAGCGACCCCGACACCGGATGTTCCTCGTCGTTTTTGAGCGCCGAGGCGTTCTCGAGCTTCTCGACCAGATCCTTGTCGGCGTCCGGCGCATCGATGGTCACCGAATAGCGCAGCGGATCGACGATATCTGCGTCCTCGTCCTTGGATGAACCCCAGAGCTTGATGCCGAATATCTCGAAGGCGGCCGCCGGCCGGGCTCCGCCGGCGAGCATGGCCGAGCAGAAAAACGCCAAAAGCAGGACGCGCGGAAGCCCGCGCCCTGGCGCGATCCCTCCTGACATCTGCGTTTCACACGCCGGCATTAACTCAACCTAGTCGACAAAACTAAAATTGGAATGAAGTTCTGAAACGCTCGTAAAGGGGCCTCAGTCTTTTTACAAGCGATGTCAATGGCTTGCAGGGCGGGTTCCCAAAGGCTCACATTTCGACCTTCCAACACCGATGCTGGCCGCCACAAACTTCAAACGCGGCGCATCATCCAGCCACTCGCCCCGAGCACTCGTATCAGCAAGGACAGCGTAAATGAATACCGGACCTGAAGGCCAGAAGCGCCCCGCCGACAATGCCGGTTGACGACGGCAAAGTCCCGCCGCCAAGGCGCTCGGCGCGAAGGGCGGGAAAAAGCACGCCGAGAACATGACATCGGAACGGCGCGCCGAGATCGCCAGAAAGGCGGCGGAAAGCCGGTGGAAAAGTAGCCCTACTTGTATGGCGGTCGTGAGGGCAAGGGTAGCGAAAACTGTACCATCCGCTTCCCGTAGTGTTGCGCTATCTTGTCTCGCACTCGCGCATGTTTGCACAAGTTTTCGACATGCCGATCACCTCATAGCATCCCACTTGATGCTTGACATCTTGTTGCAATCGTTCCCGCGCCCGGCACGGTGAGAGCGGGCTTGGTAGCCATTGCATGGAGCAACTGGCCGAAACGTTCCTCGGTCCGATTAGCCATTATCATCGTCCTTGATGATGGAAGCCGTCGCATTGAAAATCTGCGCTGTCATTAGCAACTGGCCCGCAGTCGCAACACCGACCAGCATGGCATAGACAAGTGCCCAAAACCCGAAAAACGAGAGGATGTTGTTCGGATATGCGCTAGCGAAGAGTGCGATTATCATACCTAGCGTTTGGGCTAGGATGAAGTGGAAGAAATTGGCGATGATGGTCATAAAATACGACTTCGGATCGCCATCCTCGGCAATCGTCTTGAAGATCTTTGCATTCGAAAAGGCGAGCATGATAGCCATGCCTCCCATCGAAAACCCTATCATGCTCGGCAGGATGTCGATTGCCAATTGCGGCCACGTCTTGGAGCCGCCGGACTCGGCAAGCCAGATTGGAAAGAGGCCGCCGGCGATAGCGGCGGCGACATAAAGATACGGTGACGTGAGCAGCGCTTTGCTGCGCCCGTAAAGTTCCAAATAAATGCGGAATGCCTTACTGGCCGGTGAGTCTAAGAACCGTCTCACGGGCAACGGCAAGCGCCTCATCAAACGCTGACCCCAGCTCGCCGAGGACGCGCCTGATGACACGCGGATGCTGCTTTGTGCTAAGGCTGACGCTTTCGCCATCTTCCTCGGTTCCTGCACCTTCAACGTATCCGTCATATGAGCCGACTTCGGCTTGGGTTGTTGTCTCTTCATTAGGCTTCAGGCCTTCCGGTCCCGGCGCGGCCACCAAAACGATATCTTGGCTTTTTGCGCCCTGGTTGACCAGCTTGTCGAGAATGCCTTGAGGGCTAATGCCATCAGCGTTTGGCCGCACGATGTGGATGTGAAGCCGTTTCAGTTTCGGTATGGCGAGGATTCTCTTGAGAGCATCCTCTTCAGGAATAACTGTAACCTCAACAAGCGGCGCTTCCAGCCCCTGAATGTCAGGATCAAAAAGAAGGCTAAAAATCGTCCGGGCGCGCGTTGGTGATATGCGCTTGTTGAAGTCGTTCCTTGTCTCAAGAAATAGTGCGTGATCGCGCTCGCGCAAGATGTATTGGAAAACTCGGCCATTAAACCCGATGTCATCCGGAATATCCAAATCAAGATTCCGGAAGGGTATTTCCTCCAGTTTTGCCTTGTTTATCGCCGGTTCCGTTTTGTCGATTTCGGTCCAAACAAACAATCCGCCTCGATAGAAACCCGGTTCGATCAAGGTCGGTTCGGATATAGTTGCAAACAAGTCGCCCCAGAAATTTACCGGGTGGCGCGCGGCCCTATTGAGAATGTCGACATAGACCCCAGCAGGATGCGGGCTTGCCGACACATTCAGAACGCAAAATTCAAGAATCCTATTCTCTTCCGCCATTTTACCCCTCCAAGAATTGCGCGTTTAAAGCACGATTCCGGAGAAGTGGCGACTCGATATAAGACTTTTCGCAAACAGATATGGAGCAATGGAAATGTCGGACGCGCCACGTATCAAACTGACGGACTCGATCTCGGTTGAGATAGTCGACCCAGATAACATTCGCCCCGTCTACGCTGACTTGGTGACGGAGCTACGCGTTGTTAACGGCGTGCTCCACCTCTCTCTCGCAACGCTTTCGGTCGAAGGGGACGATTCCGGTCTCAGCCGCACCGCTCGCGTCTGCGCTCGCTTGCGAATAGCGCCACACACGGCCCAGTTCATTCAACAGATATTGGCATCACCAAACGATTCTCAGGGTGCGCCGGCCGGACAAACGCTAAATTAGCTTACATGTTCGAACGGTATACATCCGTTTTGGGAACCCCCGGAACAAAGCGGGAAATCCGGCTGGGAACCTCATCCACAAGTCTTTGATTTTTTTGAAAACCGCCTTCGAGGGGCCACAATCCAATTGTCTGAAATGGACCGGGCTTGGAATTCACACCTTTTGCACCTTCGCAAGAATGTGTGATCCATCTCATAGAGGTTCTGTCGAAATACCGGCCTTTGGCCGGAATGGAAACCGTTGGCCGGTTGAAAACCTGCCGCGTTCCGGCGTTGACAAGCCCGCTTGATGCTTGATCATGCCCGGACGCTGCAATGTCGGGAGGGTGATATGGCAATGCGCGCGGCTCGTGGTCTCTCTTTCCTTCTCCTTATCTTTTTCGCCCCCATCTTCCTCGCATCGGGCGGCGCGGCACTTGCGGCCGAAGCCCGGCGAATCGTGACGACCGACAATTCCGACTATTTCGGCTTCGACCTGAGGTCGGACCAGAATGTCAGCCTCGACCAGTGCAAGACTACATGCCTCGGCGACCCTGCCTGCCGCGCCTTCACCTACAACACCAAGGCCAAATGGTGCTTTCTCAAATCCGACTATAACCAGTTGAAACCGTTCAGCGGCGCCGTCGCCGGCAAGATCGCCAATGTCGATGGCGACCCCGATATCGGCGCCCCGCCTGCGCTTGCCTTCTTCCCCAACTGGATGGCCGACCAGGCCCAGCAGTTCCGCAACAAGCTGACCGATCCGGCCTATGACAAGCCCACTGAAGGGCTGGCAGCGCTCCAGGCCGCGGCCGAGCAGGCGGCGCTGACCGGCGACCATCGTCTCGCCATGCAGAAATACCAGGCCGCGCTGTTCGTCCTGCCGGACGACGGCGCGCTCTGGCTGGCGCTGGCGCGCGAAACGCTCGGCGTGCAGCCGGCTTCGAACACCTCGGAGCCATCGACCTTGCCGGCAAACGTCACCTCGGCCGCCTTCAACGCCTATAAGCTGGTGCGCACCGCAAAGACCCGCGCCGAGGCGCTGGCCCTGCTTGCCGCCGGCCTCGACAAGCGCGACCTCTTCCGGCCGGCCATCCAGGCCTATGAGGCAAGCCTTGCGCTGGTGAACTCGCCCGCCGTGCAGGCCGACTATGCCGACCTCAAGGCGCGAAAGGGTTTCCGCGTTATCGAACACACGGTTGATGCCGATTCCTCTTCGCCGCGCATCTGCGCCCAGTTTTCCGAGGAACTGGTCAAGACCGGCGTCGACTATTCGCAGTTCGTCACCGTCGACAATGCCGCGCCCAAGGCCGTCGAGGCCAAGGACAAGCAGATCTGCGTCGAAGGACTGGAACACGGCCAGCATTATGACGTGACCTTCCGTGCCGGCCTGCCGGCCGCGATCGGCGAGACCATCGCCGCCCCGGTCGTGCTGTCGATCTATGTCCAGGACCGCGCCCCGTCCGCCCGTTTCACCGGCGACAGCTTCGTGCTGCCGGCCGGCGCCCGCCGCGGCATTCCGGTCGTCACCGTCAACATGAACGCCGCCAAGATGAAGCTCTATCGCATCGGCGACCGGTCGCTGGCGCAGCTTCTGTCCGGCTATCAGTTCCTGCATCAGCTCGACGGCTATGACATTTCCACCATTTCCGACCAGATGGGCGAGCCCGTCTGGGAAGGCACGCTGGACATCGCCAACGACCTCAACAAGGAGGTCACCACCTCCTTCCCGGTGGACGAGGCGATCCCGCAGCGCAAGCCTGGCGTCTATGTGCTGACCGCGCAGCCGGTCGACGACAAGAGCGACGACTACAACTCACGCGCCACCCAGTGGTTCGTCGTTTCCGACATCGGCTTGTCCACCTACACCGGCCAGGACGGCCTCAACGTGTTTGCCCGTTCGCTCGGCTCCGCCAAGCCGATCGCCGGCGCCGAACTGACGCTGCTTGCAAAGAACAACGAGATCCTCGGCACGGCGACATCCGACGCCGAGGGCCACGCGGTCTTCAACCCTGGCCTCACCCGCGGCGAAGGTGGCATGGTGCCGGCCGTGCTGATGGCCAAGCAGGGCGACAACGACTTCGTCTTCCTCGACATGGGCCGCGCCGGCTTCGACCTGTCGGACCGCGGCGTTGCGGGGCGCGCCGCGCCCGGCGCGCTCGACGTCTATGCCTGGACCGAGCGCGGCATCTACCGCGCCGGCGAGGATGTGCATGTCGCCGCCCTTGCCCGCGACGGCGCCGCCAAGGCGGTCGAGAACCTGCCGCTGACCTTCATCTTCACCCGTCCCGACGGCGTCGAGAACCGCCGCGTCGTCAGCGACGGCACCTCCGCCGGCGGCCATGCGGTGGACCTGCCGCTCGAGCCCAACGCCATGCGCGGCACCTGGACGGTGTCGATCTTTACCGACCCCAAGCAGGCGCCGGTGGCGAGCCAGATGTTCCTGGTCGAGGATTTCGTGCCGGATCGCATCGAGTTCGACCTGACGGCCGACAAGAAGGAGATCGCCCAGGACGAGACCGCCAATGTCAGCGTCGACGGCCGTTTCCTCTACGGCGCGCCGGCCGCCGGCCTCGCGCTCGAAGGCGAGATGACGTTGTCGACCACGAGCAGTTGGGACCGGTTCAAGGACTTCACCTTCGGCCTCGCAGACGAGCAGTCGGCCGAACCGACGGTGACGCCTTTAGCCAACCTTCCCCTTGTCGGCGACGACGGCAAGGCGACCTTCCCGGTTTCGATCGACCAACTGCCCTCGACCACCAAGCTGGTCAACGCCAAGGTCACCGTGCGCATGCGCGAAGCCGGAGGCCGCGCCGTCGAGCGCTCGCTCGACATCGCCGTCCATCCTGAGAAGGACATGATCGGCATCCGCCCTGATTTCGAAGGCGGCGAGGTGCCGCAAGGCGGAACGGCGAAGTTCAGCATCATCGCCGTCGATCCGAACGGCAAGCGCGAGGAACTGAAAGGCGCGCAGTGGTCGCTGGTCAAGGTCGAGCGCAATTACCAATGGTACCGCTCCAACAATTCCTGGAACTATGAAGCGGTGAACCTCACCAAGGCCGTCGCCAACGGCCAGATCGACCTCAACGCCGAGGGTGACGCAACCGTATCGCTTCCCGTCGACTGGGGCCGCTACCGGCTCGAAGTCGAGACGGCCGATCCGGACGGCCCGGCGACAAGCTACGAGTTCGACGCCGGCTGGTATGTCGCCTCGACCACCACCGAAACGCCGGACGGCCTGGAGATTGCCCTCGACAAGGATACTTATGCCGCCGGCGAGGTCGCCAAGCTGAAGGTCTCGCCGCATTTTGCCGGCGAACTGCTCGTCACCATCGGTGCCGAGAAGCTGTTGAAGACCGTCACCGCCTCGGTGCCGGCCGGCGGCAGCACCGTCGACATTCCGGTCGGCGACGACTGGGGCGCCGGCGCTTATGTCACGGCGACGCTGTTCCGGCCGGGCGATGCTGAGCAATCGCGCATGCCGGCCCGCGCCATCGGCGTCAAATGGCTGACCGTCGATCCCGGCTCGAAGAAGCTTGCCGTCACGCTGACGCCTGAAAAGACCGCGCCGCGCCAGCAGCTGTCGATCCCGGTCGCCGTCAACGGCGCGCAACCCGGCAGCAATGCCTATGTGATGGTCGCGGCCGTCGATGTCGGCATCCTCAACCTCACCAACTACAAGGCGCCCGATCCAGAGGACTGGTTCTTCGGCCAGCGCATGCTGGGGCTTGAAATCCGCGACCTCTACGGCCGCCTGATCGACGGCTCGCTCGGCACCACCGGCAAATTGCGGACCGGCGGTGATGGCGCCAACATGCAGTCGCAAGGCAGCCCGCCGACCGAAAAGCTGGTCGCCTTCTTCTCTGGCCCGGTTGAGCTCGACGCCGACGGCAAGGCGCGGGTCGATTTCGACATCCCGCAGTTCAACGGCACGGTGCGCGTCATGGCCGTCGCCTGGACCAAGGAAGCGGTCGGCCACGCCGAGACCGATGTCATCGTGCGCGATCCGGTGGTGATCACCGCCGGCCTGCCGCGCTTCCTGGCGCCCGGCGATGCCGCGACGATGCGGCTCGACATCGCCGACACGGACGGGCCTGCCGGCGACTACAAGCTCTCGGTCGCCACCACCGGCGATCTGTCGACCGGCGACAAGCCCCTGCCCGAGAAGCTGACGCTGACCCAGGGCAAACGGCAGACGCTCTCGTTCCCACTGATCGCGCGAACGGCGGGCGATGCTTCGATCACCGTCAAGCTCGCGCATGACAGTGGGACCGAGGTCGAGCAGACGCTCTATCTGCCGGTGCGCCCGGCGCAGCTTCCGGTCACCAACCGCATGGTGGTCGACCTGAAACCCAATGGCGGCGCGCTTCGCGTCGACAAGGAGCTGCTCGCCGCAAGCGTTCTCGACGGCGCTTCGGTCAGCGTCGGCATCTCCCAGGCAGCTGCCTTTGACGTGCCTTCGCTTCTGATGAGCCTCGACCGCTACCCCTATGGCTGCGCCGAGCAGACCACCAGCCGCGCCATGCCGCTGCTCTATGTCAACGACATGGCCACCAGCATCGGCATGGAGAGCGATCCCGAGCTGCACGGCCGCATCCAGGACGCCGTCTACAAGGTGCTGAGCTACCAGGCCTACAGCGGCAGCTTCGGCCTTTGGGGTCCCGGCTCCGGCGATCTCTGGCTCGACGCCTATGTCAGCGAGTTCCTGACCCGGGCGCGCGAGCAGAAATACGACGTGCCGGCGCAGGCGATGAACCAGGCGCTGAACAACCTGCAGAACTCGCTGGGCTACGACCAGGACGTCCAGGATCGCGGCAGCGAGATCGCTTACGCGCTCTATGTTCTCGCCCGCAACAAGAAGGCCTCGATCGGCGATCTGCGCTACTACGCCGACACGCAGCTCGAAGCCTTCTCCAGCCCGATGGCGGTCGCGCAACTGGCGGCGAGCCTTGCGCTCTATGGCGACACGCAGCGTTCGGAAGCGACCTTCCAGACGGCGCTGCGGCTGGCAAAGGCGAGCACCGAGTACGATTATTATCGCTCGGACTACGGCTCGCCGCTCCGCGATGGCGCGGCGATGCTGGCGCTGGCGGCGGAATCGAAGCCGGTGCCGAGCATCGTGCCGCAGTTGATCCGGCTTGTGGGCCGGGAGCGTGCCGACGCCCGCTGGACGAGCACGCAGGACGAATCCTGGATGCTGCTCGCCGCGCGGGCGCTGAA
>NZ_RZSL01000167.1:0-10896 GCF_003997355.1 Mesorhizobium sp. M1E.F.Ca.ET.041.01.1.1
AGTCCGTCAGCAAGGCACTGATGGCTGTAGGACTCGGCGGCTTCGAGACGCGCCCGATCGACACGCTGTCCGGCGGGCAGCTGCAGCGCACGCTGTTTGCCCGCGTGCTTCTGCAGGACGCCGACCTCATCCTGCTCGACGAACCGTTCAACGCCGTCGACGCCAAGACCGTCGGCGACCTCATCCAGCTCATAAAACGCTGGCATGGCGAGGAGCGCACGATCATGGTCGTCGTCCACGACCTCGATCTGGTGCGGCAGAATTTTCCCGAAACGCTGCTGCTTGCCCGCCAGCCCGTCGCCTGGGGCGAGACGCGGGAAACACTGCGGCCGGAAAACCTTCTCAAGGCGCGGCGCTTCCACGAAGCCTGGGAAGAGAATGCACCCTGGTGCGAGCCAAGCGAACACGACCATAGTCATGACCACGGACACGATCATGCGCATGTGCATGATCACCATCACGATCACGGCTCCGGACCGAGGGCTGCGTGATGGAATTCCTCTACGGCATGTTCATCGCGCCTTTCGCCGATTTCGCCTTCATGCAGCGGGCGCTGTTCGGCTCGCTGATGCTGTCGCTCGGCGCCTGCCCGGTCGGCGTCTTCCTGATGCTGCGGCGCATGAGCCTGTCGGGCGACGCGATGGCGCATGCCATCCTGCCCGGCGCCGCGGCCGGCTTCCTGCTCTACGGCCTCGAAATCCTGCCGATGACTGTCGGCGGGCTGATCGCCGGCATCATCGTGGCGCTCGGCGCGGGCGCCGTCTCGCGCTTCACCATCCAGCGCGAGGACGCCTCGATGGCGGCCTTCTATCTCATCTCGCTCGCCGTCGGCGTGCTGATGGTGTCTATCCGCGGCTCCAGCGTCGACCTGATGCATGTGCTGTTCGGCACGGTGCTTGCACTCAACAATGAGGCGCTCACCTTGATCGGCGGAATCGTGGTGGTGACGCTCGCCAGCCTCGCCATCTTCTGGCGCGCGCTGGTTGCCGAATGCCTCGATCCGCTGTTCCTGCGCTCGGTGAGCCGCATGGGCAGCCCGGTGCATTTCATCTTCCTCGGCCTCGTCGTGCTGAACCTCGTCGGCGGCTTCCAGGCGCTCGGCACGCTGCTGTCGGTCGGGCTGATGATGCTGCCGGCGGCTTCCGCCCGCTTCTGGACGGTGCGCGTCGAGCCGATGTGCGTGCTGGCCGTGCTGATCGGCTTTGCCTCCTGCGTCGCCGGGCTGCTTCTGTCCTACCATGCGTCGCTGCCGTCCGGCCCGGCGATCATCCTTTCAGCCGGCGTCGTCTATTTCTTCTCGATCGTGTTCGGCTCGCGCGGCGCGCTGCGCGCCCGCATCGTGCATCACCGCCACCGCACCGCCTGATCCCCAAGCAAGGAGACCTTCGCAATGCTGAAATCGTTCCGTGCCGCCCTGGCGATGAGCGTTATAACATTAAGCGCCTTCCCAACCTCATCGGCCTTCGCGGCGCCGCTCAAGGTGGTGGCGAGCTTCACGGTCATTGCCGACTTCGCCAAGAATGTCGGCGGCGACCGCGTCAACATCACCACCATCGTCGGGCCGGATGGCGACGCGCATGTCTATGAGCCGAGCCCGGCGGATGCGGTGGCGATGGCCGGCGCCGATGTCGTGCTGGTCAACGGCTTGCATTTCGAAGGCTTTTTGCAGCGCCTTGTCGACGCCAGCGCCACCAAGGCCGCGATCGTCACCTTGACCAAGGGCGTGACGCCGATCGACTTCAAGCCGGAATTCGCCGATGCGGACGCCGCTGAAGGCGCAGGCAAAACGGTCACCGACCCGCATGCCTTCCAGTCGATCGCAAACGCCAGGATCTATGTGAAGAACATCGCCGATGCCTTCTGCGCGGCGGACAGCGAGGGCTGCGACAGCTACGAGGCCAACGCTACCGCCTACACCGCCAAGCTCGATGCGCTGGAAGGCGACGTGAAGGCGGCGATCCAGTCGATCCCCGAGGCGAAACGCGTGGTCATCACCTCACACGACGCCTTCGGCTATTTCGAGCACGAATACGGACTGATGTTCCTGGCGCCGCAGGGCATCTCGACCGATTCCGAGCCTTCGGCCGCCGACGTCGCCAAGCTGGTTGAGCAGATCAAGCAGGATAAGGCGGCCGCGATCTTCATCGAGAACATCACCAATCCGCGGCTGATCGAGCAGATCGCCGGCGAGACCGGCATCAAGGTCGGCGGCACGCTCTATTCGGACGCGCTGTCCGGTTCCGACGGCCCGGCTTCGACCTATATCGACATGATGCACAACAACATCACGCAGATCAAAGGCGCGATCCTGGGAAGCTGAGCCGAGCTCGTCGGGCTTGCGCGGCGAAACGGCCAACGCCGCCTTTTCCAGCCGGACCATTTCCGGCTGGATTCCCATGCGAAAAAGTCTATCTGCTGAATGATGATCTCCTGATCGACGCGGATTGACCTTTCCATGACCGTCTTCACGCCTTTCCAGTCCCTGCTTGGCGGAGCCCTCATCGGCCTGTCGGCCGTGCTGCTGATGGCGTTGCATGGCCGTATTGCGGGAATGACAAGGATACTGACCGGCGTTATCCCGCCAGTGTCCGCCGACTGGAAGTGGCGCGCTGCCTTCCTCGCCGGCGCAATCGGCGCCCCATTGCTGATCCGGCTCGCCGGCAAGGATATCGAATTCAATGTGCCGGTACCGACGCTGGCCCTTGTCGTCGGCGGCTTTCTCGTCGGTGTCGGCGTGCATTTCGGCGGCGGTTGCCCGAGCGGACACGGCATTTGCGGCATCGCGCGATTGTCACCGCGCTCGTTCGTCGCCGTGGCGACCTTTATGGCCACCGCCTTCGTCACCGTTTTTGTCATCCGTCATGTGATTGGAGGCTGAACCATGGGCAAGCTTGTCTCGGCCTTCGTGATCGGCGGACTTTTTGGTTTGGGCATCGCTGTTTCCGGCATGATCAATCCGGCGAAAGTGCTGAATTTCTTCGACATCGCCGGAACCTGGGACCCCAGCCTGATCTTCGTGATGGGCGGCGGCTTGGCCGTTGCCTTCGTTGGTTACCGCCTGATATTCGCCCGACGCAAAAGGCCGGTGTTCGAAACGGCTTTCGCCTTGCCGAGCAAGAAGGACATCGACGGCCAACTCGTCTCCGGCGCTGCGCTGTTCGGCATCGGCTGGGGCATTGCGGGCTTTTGCCCAGGCGGCGCCATCCCGGCGCTCGGCCTTGGCCGCGCGGCGACGCTGATCTTCGTCGTCGCGATGATCGCGGGCATCGCGGTGGCGCGCTTGGCCAGGACCCGGCTTGCGCGCCCGGCGATAACATAGGATTTTCGCCAAGGCAGCGGTTGCCGGCTAGCCCGGGGAGTGGCAGAAACTGCGCCCAAGCCAACAGGCGCTTAAGATTGCGAGGACCACATCATGGAATACCGCCAGATCAGCGACGACTATTCGGTCTCCGGCCAGATCCAGCCCGAGGACATCGCCGCCATCAAGGACGCCGGCTTCAGAAGCGTGATCTGCAACCGGCCGGATAACGAGCAACCGGGCCAGCCCTCGGCCGACAGCGTCAAGGCTGCGGCACAAGCCGCCGGGCTTGCCTTCCGCTACATTCCGGTGATCAGCGGCCAGATCACCATGAACAATGTCGAGGACCAAGCAGAGGCGCTCGATGAGCTCGAAGGCCCGGTGTTCGCCTATTGCCGCTCCGGCGCACGCTGCACCAATCTCTATGGGCTGATCCAGCAGCAGCGGGGGTGAGCAACATTCGGTTGCTGTAACGGACGCGATATTCCACGGGTTAGCGATCCTTCCCACCCCCCTCTGGCCAGAGGGGGGTGCTGTCCCGCCAGCGTGTCCGCCGAAATGCACTCAGTCTAAATCGGCAGCGCACCCGTCTCCTTCAGCGTTTCCAAAACGATCGCCGTCTTCACATGCTGCACGGATTCGTGCGGCAGCAACACGCCGTTGACGAACTCCGCCAGCGATTTGAGGTCGGGCGTCACCACTTTCAGGATGTAGTCCATCTCGCCGGTCAGCGCATGCGCTTCCTGCACCTCGGGCAGCCGCGCCACCAGCTCGCCGAAGCGCCGCGCGTTGTCGCGGTTGTGGGTGGCCAAGGTCACCGAGATGACGTTGACCAGCGAAAAGCCGAGGCGGTCGCGGTCAAGCACGGCGCGGTAGCCCCTGATATAGCCGTCCTCTTCCAGCCGTTGGCGCCGGCGCGAGCATTGCGAGGGCGAGAGGTTCACGCGCTCCGACAAATCATTGTTGGTGAGCCGCGCATCGCCCTGCAGAAGCGCCAGTATCTTGCGATCAAATTGATCAAGGCGCGCATTATCCATGAATTTTCCTCCGACGATGCACAATCCGCGCACATAATGCGCATTTCAGGCGGTTGAATGCAAGCACCGTGCGGCCGTCCAGCGCTATCATGACGAAAGACGGCCAAGCTCGGCTGCAACAGCTTTTGGAGGACTGCCATGGGCCCCTTCCCGCACGACGCCCCGCCCGCCAAGATCAGCAAGGCGAACCCAGCCGGCACCGACGGTTTCGAATTCGTCGAGTTCGCGCATCCCGAGCCCGCGAAGCTCGCCGAGCTCTTCACCCGCATGGGCTATGTCGCGGTGGCGAAGCACCGCAGCAAGGACATCACCGTCTGGCGGCAGGGCGATATCAACTACGTCGTCAATGCCGAGCCCGGCTCGCATGCGATGAAGTTTGTCGACAAGCACGGCCCCTGCGCCGCCTCGATGGCATGGCGCGTGGTCGATGCCAAGCACGCCTTCGACCATGCGGTGTCGAAAGGCGCCACGCCCTATGAAGGCATCGACAAGGCGCTCGACGTGCCGGCGATCGTCGGCATCGGCGGCTCGCTGCTCTATTTCATCGAGGCCTATGGCGAGAAGGGCTCGGCCTACGACGCCGAATTCGAGTGGCTGGGAGAACGCAATCCCAAACCGGAAGGGGTCGGCTTCTATTATCTCGACCACCTCACCCACAATGTCTATCGCGGCAACATGGACAAGTGGTGGGATTTCTATCGCGACCTGTTCGGCTTCAAGCAGATCCACTTCTTCGATATCGACGGCAAGATCACCGGGCTCGTCAGCCGGGCGATCACCTCGCCCTGCGGCAAGATACGCATTCCGCTGAACGAGTCCAAGGATGAGACCAGCCAGATCGCCGAATATCTGAAGAAGTACAATGGCGAGGGCATCCAACACATCGCGGTCGGCACCGACGCGATCTACGACGCCACCGACAAGCTCGCCGCCAACGGGCTGAAATTCATGCCCGGCCCGCCCGACACCTATTACGAGATGTCACACGAGCGCGTGCACGGCCATGACGAGCCGATCGAGCGGATGAAGAAGCACGGCATCCTCATCGACGGCGAAGGCGTCGTCGATGGCGGCATGACCAAGATCCTGCTGCAGATCTTTTCGAAGACAGTGATCGGGCCGATCTTCTTCGAGTTCATCCAGAGGAAGGGCGACGAAGGTTTTGGCGAAGGCAATTTCCGCGCCCTGTTCGAATCGATCGAGCAGGACCAGATCAAGCGCGGCGTGATCAAGCTGGACGGCAAGGCGGCGTAACGCCTGAGCTTGCGGCTCGGCCAATTATGACCTAAATTCTGGTCAGAAAGGTCGTGCTATGAATATCTCGATCGCCGAGGCTAAGGCCAAACTGTCGGAACTCGTCAGCCGTGCGGAAGCCGGGGAGGAGATCGTGCTCACGCGCCATGGCAAGGTGGCCGCGCGTATCGTACCGCCGGCGGTGGCAGCCCCCCTGCCGCGCATCGGTGCCTTGAAGGGCAAGGTTCGGATTGCAGACGACTTTGACGAACTCGGTTCCGAATGGGACGAGTACGTGAAATGACAGTCGGCCCGTTTCTCGCCGACACGCACATCATCCTCTGGTCGATCGCGGACGATCGACGTCTCAGCGAGCACCATCGCGCCATCCTGGCGTCGGATGCTGTAGTGTTCGCAAGCGCGGCAAGCGTTTGGGAAATCGCGATCAAACGTTCGATTGGAAAGCTCGAGGCGCCGGACGACCTGCCGGGGTTGCTTCCAAGGATGCAATTTCAGCCGCTTGCGATCACCTTTCAGCACGCGCGCGCGGTCGGCAACCTGCCCCATCACCATGGTGATCCCTTTGACAGATTGCTGATCGCGCAGGCGCGGGTAGAGAACCTAACCATCCTGACGTCAGACCCGCATTTCGCCCGTTACGAGGTCGCGCTGGCCTGACTGCCATGCGATCGAGCTACTTTTGGAGGCCGGCGGCCTTCCGCAGAATGTCGTTGATCCGGCTCTGCCAGCCGGGTCCGCCGGCTCGGAAGCGGGCGACCACGTCGCTATCGAGCCGCAGCGTCACCTGCTTCTTCGGATTGTCGAGCGCCGGCCGGCCGCGCGAACGGCGAATGCTTTCGGCAAGATCCGGAAACACCTCGGTGAAGGGACGGGAATTTCCGAAATCCTCCTCTGTCCACCCCGGGTTGTCCGAGACGGCGTCCCAATCTTCCTTGGTGAAGCCCTTGCCTGGCTGGAACTCCTTGTCAGGTTTCGTAACGTTCAGCTTAGGTTTTGCCATCGAACAATCTCCTTTCCGTCCGGTTGGCCGGTCGCATCGAGACGATCGAAATGCCTTCGGTGCCAAGCCGGGCAAAGACCACGGCAACAACGCCGCCGACTATCCGACCAATCGCCTTGAAACGGCCGGCTTTGGCCGCCCGGACGTCGAGGCAAGGAAAAACTCCTCGTCCAACGCAGCGAAATCCAAGCCGTGTTTGTCAATGTTTGCCAAGCGTTTCGGTTCATCCCAAACGATCTTCATCGGAATTTATGTACCTACAATAATTAAGTCAATAATTTTCGTAACTACGATAATTCCTGAGGCATTCTCGCTCGTTCAAAACCCCAGCCGTTCGACCTCATCCTTCCTGAGCTTGACATCGTAGTCGAGCAGAAACTCATCCAATTGCGGTGGCGGAACGGAAGTGCCGGAAAGCATGGCGTGCACCTGGCCGCGGTGATGGATGTCGTGCAGGAAGACATGGGCGAGGATGTCGCCGATCCTTTCCGGGATCAGGCCGTCCTCGCGCCGGTCGGTGACGACGCGACGATCGAGATCGGCTTCCGACAGGCCATCGCAAAAGGCGACGAGCCTGCGGTCGAAATCGGCCTGTGCCGCCGCCAGGCTTGCCGCATCGTCGAATGGCACGAAGGTGTCATAGGCGGCGGCGCCGAGGCCGCCATCCGTCAGGAAATCGAGATAGAGACGATCGACCGCGAGGATGTGGTTGAGCGTCTGCCTGATCGAGGGAAAGAAGCTGGTGCGCTCGGCTTCGAACTCGCCGGGCTCAAGCGCAAGCACGGCGCGATAGAGCCGGTCGTTCGACCATAGATTGTTGCGCGCCATACGGCGCAGGTGCTCGAGCAGGGTCACCTTTTCAGGTTCCTTTCTCCCCTTACCCCTCGTATCTCTCGACCTTCTGCTCGATGGCACCGAAGATCGAGTGGCCGGCCTTGTCCTTCATCTCGATGCGCACAGTGTCACCGAAGCGCAGGAAGGGCGTCTTCGGCTCGCCGCTCTCGATGGTCTCGATCATGCGCAGTTCGGCGATGCAGGAATAGCCGGCGCCGCCAGCCGAGACCGGCTTGCCGGGTCCGCCGTCGAGTTTGTTGGAAACGGTGCCCGAGCCGACGATGGTGCCGGCGGCAAGCGGCCGTGTCTTCGCGGCATGCACGATGAGCGCCGGAAAATCGAAGGTCATGTCGACGCCGGCACTGGCGCGGCCGAACGGCTTGCCGTTGAGGTCGACCAGCAGCGCGAGATCGACCTTGCCGCCGTCCCAGGCGTCGCCCAATTCCTCCGGTGTCACCGCGACCGGCGAGAAAGCGGAAGACGGCTTCGATTGGAAGAAGCCGAAGCCTTTTGCCAGTTCCGGCCCCGTGATGGCGCGCAGCGTCACGTCGTTGACCAGCATGACGAGGCGGATCGCATCCCTCGCCTGTTCGAGGCTCGCGCCCATCGGCACATCGTCGACGATAACGGCGACTTCGGCCTCCATATCGATACCGAAGGCTTCGTCCGCCATGCGGATCGGATCGCGCGGCGCAATGAAGGAGTCGGACCCGCCCTGGTAGATCAGCGGATCGGTCCAAAAACTTGCCGGCATTTCGGCGCCGCGCGCCTTCCGCACCAGTTCGACATGGTTCACATAGGCCGAGCCGTCGGCCCATTGATAGGCGCGCGGCAGCGGCGAATGCGCGTCGTGCTCGTGGAATCGAGATGAAGGCACGGCATTGGTCTCGAGCGATTCCGCCATCGCCGCCAGATGCGGCGCAATCCGCCGCCAGTCATCGAGCGCCGCCTGCAGTGTCGGCACCAGGAAGGAAGCGTCGGTGAACCGCGTCAGATCGCGCGAGACCACGACCAGCTTCCCGTCGCGCGTCTCGTTCTTCAAAGTGGCAAGCTTCATGCGGTTTCCTCTCTTCACGCGGTCTGTGCCGCTGACCCCACAACAAGGCCGTTACGGGCGATCGTCAAGCCGCCCGTTCAAGTTTTCCCGACACTGATACCGCGGGTCAGGACCAGTCGCCCTCGGGCGTGCCGTTGAAACGCTTCTTCAGGTCGGCCCAGCAGTCGATGTAGTTCTCCTGCAGCGTGTCGAGTTCGGCGGCGTAACGCGTCAGCATCTGCGGAAAGCGCGTCTCGAACATGAAGGCCATGGTGTTGTCGAGCTTGACCGGTTTCAAGTCTGCGCGGGTGGCTTTCTCAAAACCTGTCGCATCCGGCCCATGCGCCAGCATCTGGTTGTGCAGGCTGATGCCGCCGGGCACGAAGCCTTCTTCCTTCGCGTCGTACTGGCCGTGGATCAGGCCCATGAACTCGCTCATGATGTTGCGGTGGTACCAGGGCGGACGGAAGGTGTTTTCCGCCACCAGCCAGCGCGGCGGGAAGATGACGAAGTCGACATTGGCAGTGCCCGCCTCGCCGCTCGGCGCCGTAAGCACGGTGAAGATCGACGGGTCGGGATGGTCGAACAGGATGGCGCCGACCGGCGAAAAGGTCGCCAGATCATATTTATAGGGCGCGTAGTTGCCATGCCAGGCGACGACGTCGAGCGGCGAATGGCCTAGCTCGGTGACATGGAAAGTGCCGCACCATTTGACGATCAGCCGGCACGGCGTCTCCTTCTCCTCGAACCAGGCGCAGGGCGTCTTGAAGTCGCGCGGATTGGCGAGGCAATTGGCGCCGATCGGCCCGCGATCGGGCATCGTGAACTTAGCGCCATAGTTTTCGCAGACATAGCCGCGCGCCTCCTTGTCGGCGAGCTCCACCTTGAAGACGAGGCCACGCGGCAGCACCGCGATCTCGCCGGGCCGAAGCTCGATGACGCCCATCTCGGTGACGAAACGCAGCGCGCCGACCTGCGGCACGATCATGAGCTCGCCGTCGGCATTGAAGAAATGGTCGTCGACCATCGAGCGGTTGGCGACATAGACATGCGCCGCCATGCCGGATTGTCCCACCGCGTCGCCCGCCGTGGTCATGGTGCGCATGCCGGAGATGAAGTCGGTCGGCTCGGCGGGCATCGGCACCGGGTTCCAGCGGTACTGGCCGAGCGCCAGCTCATGATCGCCGATGTTGGGCGCGGTCTTCCATAAAGGGTAGCTCGCTGCCTTGAAGCGGCCGGTATGCCTGACGCTCGGACGGATACGGTAGAGCCAGGAGCGCTCGTTGGTGCCGCGCGGCGCGGTGAAGGGCGAGCCGGAAAGCTGTTCCGCATAGAGGCCGTAGGCGGGGCGCTGCGGCGAGTTGCGCCCCTGCGGCAGCGAGCCGGGCAGCGTCTCGGTCTCAAAATCGTTGCCGAAGCCCGGCATATAGGAAAAGGCCATCCGATCCTCCCTGATCCCGGTTCCAAAGCCCGCCGGAGCGCGGCTTTCCGGGGATGTTGACCAAACTGGTTTCATTTGTAACCATCGAAAATGTAACTATCAACGGCGGACGCATTCGGGGTGCACTCATGGAACCGGAAATCCTCGAACTGGAAAGCTTCCTGCCCTACCGTCTCTATCGGCTGGCCGACACCGTCAGCCGCGAATTCTCGCGCATCTACAAGGAACGCCACGGACTGACGCGGCCGGAATGGCGCACGCTGTCAGGTCTTGGCCAGCGCGGCACGATGACCGCGACCGAACTCGGCGAGCAGTCGGCCATGCACAAGACCAAGGTGTCGCGCGCAGTCGCCGAGCTGGAGCGCCGGCGCTGGCTGACGCGCACGCCGGACGAGAACGATCGCCGCGTCGAGCACCTGATGCTGACCAAGCCTGGGCTCGCCGCCTATCGCGAGATGGTGCCGCTGGCGAAGGCGTTCGAAAGGGAGTTGCTGGCAAGGCTGAGTGTGGAGGAGCAGGTGGCGGTTGCGAAAGGGACGGCGGCGCTGGAAGTGGCCTTAGGGAACAAGTAGAGTGGGAACACCGATACGCTGGCGGGACAGCGCCCCCCTCTGTCCTGCCGGACATCTCCCCCACTTGGGGGGAGATCAGATGTCACGCCGGCTTTCGCCAATCTCCAGCGTTGAAGAGTGAGCGCCGGCGTCGAAGCTGCCAATCTCCCCCCTCGAGGGGGGAGATGTCCGGCAGGACAGAGGGGGCGCGAAGGAACTCGACGTCTCTATCGACGCTCCCTACCAATCCATCACCACCTTGCCCGAGCTGCCGCTCCGCATCGCGTCGAATCCGACCTGGAAATCATCGATGCCGATGCGATGGGTTATCAGGCCCGAGACGTCGAGAGGGCCCTGGACCAGGGCGATCATCTTGTACCAGGTCTCGAACATCTCGCGGCCGTAGATGCCCTTGAGATGCAGCATCTTGAAGATGACCTTGTTC
>NZ_RZSL01000168.1:0-10856 GCF_003997355.1 Mesorhizobium sp. M1E.F.Ca.ET.041.01.1.1
CAAGTCGGTGGTCATCGATCTGCCGAACGATGCCTACGACATCCTCGTCGCCAATCCGGCGGTCGCGGATGCGGTCACGCGCACGGCGCGCCGCATCTATCTGTTCGGCAAGGCGGTCGGCGAAACCAATATCTTCGTCTTCGGCCCCAACGGCGAACAGATCGCCAGCCTCGACCTGGCGGTCGAACGCGACGTCGCCGGACTGGAAGACTATCTCAAGCGCTTCCTCCCGACGTCGCAGATCAAGGTCGAGCTGCTGAACGACAACGTGATCCTCACCGGCGACGTGGACACGCCGCTCGACGCCAAGCGCGCCGTCGACCTGGCCACCATCTTCGTCTCGGGCGGTGAAGCGACAACCGGCCAGTATTCGCAGACAGCCGCCGGCGGCTCGGCCAATGGCGGCGTCGACATCAACAATCCCGACGCCGAACGCCGTGTCTCCAAGATCGTCAATCTGCTGCAGATCATTGGCGACGATCAGGTGACGCTGAAGGTGACGGTGGCCGAAGTCAGCCGCTCGGTGATGAAGCAGCTCGGCGTCAACATGGTCGGCAACGGCGGCAGCAACGGCATTTCCTGGAGCGCGCTGAGCAGCCCGAACTACGGATTGGGAAAGCCTTTGTCGCAATACTCAGGGGCTTCGATCGGTACCTCTGCGCTTCAATCGTACATAAACGCGATGGAGCAGAGTGGTGTGATGAAGACGCTGGCCGAGCCGACGCTGACCGCAGTCTCTGGCGAAAAGGCAACGTTCAAGGTTGGCGGCGAATTTAACCTTATCACAAGCCGAACGAGCAACGTCTCAACTGACAACCAGACGGGCCAGGTCACCTATTCCAACGAGCGCCTTGAATATGGAATTGGGCTCGAATTCCAACCCGTGGTGCTCTCACCTGGTCGCATCAGCCTCAAAGTGAGAACCTCTGTTTCAGAACCTACGGCGGAAGGCGCAACGACACTCGAATCGGCTGGAGCCTTGCCCGGCATGACCGCGCTATCGATCCGCAAACGTCTGGCTGACACCACGGTCGAACTACCCTCTGGAGGCTCGATGATGATCGCAGGCCTCGTAAGGGACGATGTCAGACAGGCGGTTTCCGGATTGCCCGGGCTCACCAAGATCCCCGTCCTCGGCGCGCTCTTCCGCAGCCGCGACTTCGTGCGCAACGAGAGCGAGCTCGTCATCATCATCACCCCCTATCTGGCGCGGCCGGTGGCGCGCAACGAACTGGCGAAGCCCGACGACAATTTCAACGCGCCGAGCGATGGCGCCGGCATGTTCCTCGGCCGTGTCAATCGCGTCTACGGCACCATGCAGACCGATAGGCCGGCGGGCCGTTACCACGGCGTCGTCGGCTTCATCTACAAATGAGCGGGAAAGCGGACATGTCTCAGTCAGCATCTAAGGCCATCACGATCGCGACGGCAGGATCGGGCCGCGAGCGGATCCGCCGGTCTGTCGTCCCGGCCCTGGCGATCGCGCTTGCGGCCTCGCTCGCCGGCTGCGCCAACTGGCACCGCGACAGCGTGACGGTCGGCGCCATACCGGACGACTATCGCACCAATCATCCCATCGTCATCGCCGAGAAGAACCAGAAGATCGACCTGCCTGTCGGCGCCGGCGATCGCGGCATGACCGGTGCCCAGCGCGACACGCTTCTCGGCTTCCTCGGCGGCTATGACAAGAGCGCCGCCCCATCGCTTACCATCGCGATCCCGAGAGGGGCCGCCAACGAAGTGGCGGCACTTGTGGCGGGTCGAGATTTCGCCAGGGTCGCCGCCGCCGCCGGCGTCAGGCGCGACCGGATCGTCATGACGTCCTATCAGTCGGCCGTGCCCGAGGCCTCGGCGCCGGTCCGCGTCGCCTTCGTCGCGGTGAGAGCGCAGACCGACAAATGCGGGCGCTGGCCGGACGACCTGCTGCAGACCTCGGAAAACCGGCACTATGCCGATTTCGGCTGCTCCTATCAGAACAACCTTGCCGCTCAGATGGCCAACCCCAACGATCTGCTCGGGCCGCGCAGGCAGACCGACATCGACGCCGAAAATCGCGGCGCGGTGATCGACCTTTATCGCGCGAGAGGCATTTCGAACGAGTTCCTCGGCAATTCGGAAGTGACATACTGAGCCGCGCCGATGACGGAAAGAGCATGACGATGAGCAATCTCGCCTACGACACGCCCTCGGATACCGGCGATCTTTCGCAGCAGGACATTGCGGCCATGCAGGCGCTGCGTCCGGTGCCGCGCATCTCGATCCAGGCCTTCTGCGAGACCGAGGGCGTCGCCAACCCCATCGAGCGCGCCGGCGAGGATCGCCGCATGGCCAAGGCCCATCTCAAGGTTCATATGGGCGGCATCGCCACCGCGATCGAATTCTACCAGTCGGCACCGACGCCCAACCTGATCCTGCTGGAATCGCGCAGCGAGCCGAAACAGCTGCTCGAGCAACTCGCTCAGCTCGCGGAACATTGCGATCCGTCTTCGAAGGTCGTGGTTGTCGGCCACTACAACGATGTCGGCCTCTACCGCGAACTCATCCGCTCCGGCATTTCCGAATATGTCATCGCGCCGGTCTCGATGACCGATATCGTCAGCGTCGTATCGTCGATCTTCGTCGATCCCGAGTCCGATCCGATCGGCCGCTCCATCGCCTTCGTCGGCGCCAAGGGCGGCGTCGGCTCCTCGACGATCGCTCACAACGTCGCGTGGGCGATGTCGTCATTGTTCAAGTCGGAAGTCGTTGTAGCCGATCTCGACCTCGCTTTCGGCACCGCCAACATCAACTTCGACCAGGATCCCGCGCAGGGTATCGCCGAGGCGGTGTTTTCGCCCGAGCGGGTCGATGAGGTCTATCTCGACCGGCTGCTCGCGCAGTGCGCCGAGCATTTGTCCCTGCTCGCGGCACCCTCCACGCTCGAGCGCGTCTACGATTTCGATGCGGACGCCTTCGCGCAGATCATCGAAACGGCGCAGCGCAGCGCGCCTTTGCTCGTGCTCGATGTCCCTCATATCTGGAGCGGATGGTCGAAGAGCACGCTGATCAAGGCCGATGAGATCGTCATCACGGCCACGCCCGAACTCGCCAATCTGCGCAACACCAAGAATATGGTGGACGTGCTGAAGCGGCTGCGCCCGAACGATCCGCCGCCGAAGCTGATCATCAATCAGGCAGGCGTTCCGAAGCGGCCGGAGATCGCGGCTTCGGATTTTTCCGAACCGCTCGGCATCACGCCCATGGCGGTGATCAATTTCGAGCCTCTGCTGTTCGGCAACGCGGCCAACAACGGCCGCATGCTTGGCGAGATGGACGCCAAGAGCCCGGTCGTCGGCACGATCAACGAAATCGCCCATGTGCTGACCGGACGCAGCGAGATCAAGACGAAGAAGAAGGCCGGGCTGGGTTCCATCCTAGGCAAGCTGTCGCGCAACAAGAAGTGACGCTCATGGGGCCGTATCGGGTAGTCGATCATGTTTGGTAAAAGAGGCAAAGACGACGGCAACCGGGCAGCTCCCGAATTCCGTCCGCCGGCACCTCCTCCCGCCGCGCCCGTTTCGGCCGGGACGATGGCTGTCGATCGGCCGGCCGCGCCGGCGCCCAGCACGCCTGCTGCCTCGCCCGCCCGCCGTCCGGTCGAGGCGCCGCCGATGGCGCCCGAGCCGCCAAGGAGGGTCCAGCGCGAGCGCAGCGAGACCTATTACGACACCAAGAGTCAGGTGTTTTCCGCGCTGATCGACACGATCGACCTGTCGCAACTCGCCAAGCTCGATCCCGAAAGCGCGCGCGAGGAAATCCGCGACATCGTCAACGACATCATCGCGATCAAGAACTTCGCGATGTCGATCTCCGAGCAGGAAGAGCTGCTCGAGGACATCTGCAACGACGTGCTCGGCTATGGGCCGCTGGAGCCGTTGCTCGCGCGCGACGACATCGCCGATATCATGGTCAACGGCTCCAAGAACGTCTACATCGAGGTCAATGGCAAGGTCGAACAGACCGGCATCCGCTTTCGCGACAATCAGCAGCTGCTCAACATCTGCCAGCGCATCGTCAGCCAGGTCGGCCGCCGCGTCGATGAATCGAGCCCGATTTGCGACGCGCGTCTTCCCGACGGTTCGCGCGTCAATGTGATCGCGCCGCCGCTCTCCCTCGATGGCACCGCGCTCACCATCCGCAAGTTCAAGAAGGACAAGCTGACGCTCGACCAGCTGGTCAAGTTCGGCGCCATCTCGCCGCAGGGCGCGGAGATCCTCAAGATCATCGGCCGCGTCCGCTGCAATGTCGTCATCTCCGGCGGTACCGGCTCGGGCAAGACGACGCTGCTCAACTGCCTGACCAACTACATCGATCGCGAGGAACGCGTCATCACCTGCGAGGACTCGGCCGAGTTGCAACTGCAGCAGCCGCACGTGGTCCGTCTCGAAACCAGGCCGCCCAATCTCGAGGGCGAAGGCGAGGTGACGATGCGCGACCTCGTCAAGAACTGCCTGCGCATGCGGCCCGAACGGATCATCGTCGGCGAGGTGCGCGGACCGGAAGTGTTCGACCTTCTGCAGGCCATGAACACCGGCCATGACGGTTCGATGGGAACGATCCACTCCAACAGTCCGCGCGAGTGCCTGAACCGTATCGAATCGATGATAGCCATGGGCGGCTACTCGCTGCCGCAGAGGACCGTGCGCGAGATCGTCGTCGGCTCGGTCGACGTGATCATCCAAGCGGCTCGCCTGCGCGATGGCTCGCGCCGCATCACCCACATCACCGAGGTGATCGGCATGGAAGGCGACGTCATCATCACCCAGGATATCGTCCTCTACAACATCAAGGGCGAAGACGCGAACGGCCGTCTGATCGGCGAGCATGTCTCCACCGGCATCGGCCGGCCGCATTTCTGGGATCGCGCCCGCTACTATGGCGAGGAGCAGCGCCTCGCCAACGCGCTCGAGGCGATGGAGAAACGCGCTGACTGATGCATCTGGAGGTGTGAAGCAATTCCAGGAAAAGTGTGAAGCGGTTTTCCGTCCGGAATTGCGTCTAAACAAAGAAATAGGGCGGTTCGCCGTTTCTTTGAAACGGCGAAATGTCCTGGGGATCCCGATCGATGTTCGGAATTGACACCACGGTTCTGGCTTTCGTCGTGCTCGCCGGCTTCAGCGCCGGCGCGATGGCCTATGCTTTCCTGTTCACGCGCATCGATAACGAAAAGCAGGCCGGCAAGCGGCTTGAGACGATCAAGACGGCCGAGACCGACCGGTCGGTGGTGAAGGCCTCGCGCGACCGGGCGGCGGAGGCGGTCAAGCGGCGCAAGAGCCTTCAGGATTCGCTCAAGCAGCTCGATGAAAAGCAGAAAACAAACGACCGCAACGTCAAGAAGCCGCCATTGAGGGCCCAGATCCGCCAGGCCGGCATGACGGTTTCCATCGAGCGCTTCTACGTCTACTCGGTGATCTGCGGCGTCGTCCTGACATTCCTTGCCTATCTTGGCGGCGCGCCGCTGTTTGCGCTGCCGGGCGCTCTGCTGGCTGGCGCCTTCGGCCTGCCGCGATGGTTCGTCTCGTTTCGCCGCGCGCGCCGGGTGAAGGCTTTCCTGGAGGAGTTCCCGAATGCCCTCGACATTATCGTGCGCGCGGTCAAGTCGGGCCTGCCGCTGAACGACGCGATCCGCCTGATCGCCAATGAATCTCCCGAGCCCGTCCGGGCCGAGTTCCGCCGCATTGTCGATTCCCAGCAGATGGGTCTGTCCATCCCCGATGCCACCTTGCGAATGTCCGAGACCATGCCGTGCACCGAGGCGGGTTTCTTCGGCATCGTCATCCAGATCCAGTCGCAGGCCGGCGGCAACCTCTCCGAGGCGCTGGGCAACCTTTCGCGCGTGCTGCGCGACCGCAAGAAGATGAAGGCCAAGGTTCAGGCGCTGTCGATGGAAGCGAAGGCATCCGCCGTCATCATCGGCGCCTTGCCGTTCGTCGTCGCCTTTCTCGTCTATCTTTCGAGTCCGAACTACATCATGCCTCTGTTCACGACCAGCGTCGGCAACCTGATCCTCGGCTGTTCCGGCGTCTGGATGTCGATCGGCATCCTGGTGATGCGCAAAATGATGAATTTCGAAGTGTAGGGACGCGGATCCAATGACAGACCAGGTCGTCAAGACGCTTACCGATCCTTCCTTCCTGATCGCGCTCCTGGTTGGCATCGCGGTTTTTGCGACCGTCTTCACGCTCATGCCGGCGCTTGGCGGCAATCAGCTCAAGGCGCGCATGAAAACCGTGGCTCTCGAGCGTGACGAACTGCGCTCCAAGCAGCGTGCGCGCCTCGCCAACGAAGCCGACCGCCGCCGCAAGGGCCTGCGCGAGGAGCAGTCGATCGGCATGCGCAACATTGTCGATCGGCTGGATCTGAGGCGTGCGCTGGCCGATGAAGGCACGCTGCAAAAGCTCAAGGTCGCGGGTTTCCGCGGCCAGAATCCGCTGACGCGCTTTCTGTTCTTCCGCCTGGTTCTGCCCTTCGTCGGTTTCGCCCTGGCGGCCATCTATGTCTTCGTGCTCGGCGGATTGCCGCAGCAGCCGGCCTTCATCAAGCTGTTTGTCTGCATTCTCGTCGCCTATGCCGGCTTCTACGCACCGATACTCTACGTCAACAACCGCGCGACAAAGCGCAAGCAGTCGATCCAGCTGGCGTGGCCGGACGCGCTCGACCTGATGCTGATCTGCGTCGAATCCGGCATGTCGGTGGAAGCGGCGCTGCGCAAGGTTGCCGACGAGATCGGCGCGCAGTCGGTGGCGCTCGCCGAGGAGTTCGTGCTTACCAATGCCGAGCTCTCCTACCTGCAGGAGCGCAAGGTTGCCTATGAGAATCTGGCGAGCCGCACCGGCCTGGAATCGGTGAAGTCCGTATCCCAGGCCCTGGTTCAGGCCGAGCGCTACGGCACGCCGGTGGCGCATGCGCTGCGCGTGCTGGCCTCGGAAAGCCGCGACATGCGCATGAACGCGGCCGAGAAGAAGGCCGCAGCACTTCCGCCGAAGCTTACCGTGCCGATGATCCTGTTCTTCCTGCCGGTTCTGTTCGCCATCATTCTGGGACCTGCCGGCATCCAGGTCAGCCAGCGCGGCATCTTCGGCGACCAGCACAGTTCCAGCAGTCAGTAGAAGCCACAGCCGAATGGAGGAAGGCCGCGCGGGGAATGCCGCGCGGCTTTTTCAGGAAAAGTGCGCAGCGGTTTTTCCGTCCGCAATTGCGTCGCGCGCGGTCAGTTCGTCGCGACCTTTGCCTTGTCCTGATCCTTGAGCTGGCTCCAGGCATTCTGCTGGGCAAGCATCTGGCGCAGATAAGCGATGTTGGCCTGCGCCTGTTCCGGCGAGAGCTCCTGCGAGGCGATCTTCTCGGCCTCGTCGAAGCGGCCCTGCAGGCCGACGACCAGCGCCAGGTTCTGCCGCACGCGGCTGTCGGCGCTCGGCTGCTGCGCTGCCGAGCGCATGTAGGTTTCCGCCGTGCGCAGGTCCCCTTCGAGCACGTAGGACATGCCGAGGTTGGAGAGGATGGAAGGTTCGTTCGGCTTGAGCTCGAGCGCCTTGCGATAATCCTGGCGCGCTTCGTCGCGCTGGCCCATCTGGTCGAGGATAGCGGCTTCCGCCGACACCAGCCGCCAGTCCGGATATTCCGGCGTCTGCGCGCGGCGCACGGCATCGAGCGCCTGCTCGAACTGCCCATTGGCGGCAAGCGCCTTGCCATAAGCGGCGAGCACGTCCCGGTCCTTGGGGTAGGCGATCGCGAGCTTGCGCATCACCGCCAGCGATTGATCGGCGTCGCCATCCATCTGCAGTGCCGCGGCGAAATTCGTGGCGATGCGTTTGTCGTTCGGGTTCCTGGCGTAGGAATCGCCAAGCCTGGCCGTCGCGCTGTGCAATTCGTTGGCCGACATCGTTTCCAGCGGCCTGTTGTCGGATCGGGAAATGGAGCCCGTCGTGAACTTGCTGGTGCTGCCGCAGCCCGCTACGCTGGCCGCCAGCGCTACCGTCAATGCCGTGGTGATCAGATGCTTGTTTGTGACGTTCGGCGCTTTGATCGGCATCGGCACCTGACCTCCATTCCTGTGCGGCCGTTGGCTGGCCGTCTTCCCTCCCGAAGAAATATTCTGTTAACCCTAACGGACCGTTAAGAAACCGACTCGCCATGCCCTGCCGGAGACCATCGAATGCCTGTCGAACTCGTTGATCAGAAACCGGACGCCTCCCTGCCAGTGTATCTGGTGGGAAAGGACGGCCTCGACGACACGGACCTTCCGCCTTCCGCCGTGGCCTGGGCAAGGGCGAACGGCTTTTCCGGCGAGGCGGGCCGCACGCTGGTCCTGCCCGGCGAGAATGGGGCTCTGGCCGGCGCGCTTTTCGGCACCGGTGACGGTGAAAGCCAGCTTGCCGTCGGTGTCCTGGCGAGGTCGCTGCCCGAGGGCGAATGGCATTTTGACCAGGATCTGCCCGCGCCGGATCTTGCCGCGCTTGCGCTCGTCCTCGGCGGCTACGTCTTTACCCGCTACGGCAGGAAGCCCGGCAAGGCGTTGCGCTTCGCGCTGCCGTCGGGGGCCGACGGCGCGCATGTGCGCCGCATCGCCGAGGGCGTTTTCCTGGCGCGCGATCTCGTCAACACGCCGACCAGCGACATGGGGCCGGCGGAATTGGAAGAGGCTGCACGGACGCTCGCGGCAGCGCACGGGGCCGACATCTCCGTCATCGCCGGCGACGACCTGCTGGCGCGGAATTTTCCGATGATCCATGCCGTCGGCCGCGCCTCGACCGGCGCGCCGCGGCTGATCGACATGACATGGGGACCAGGCGATGCACCAAAGGTGACGCTGGTCGGCAAGGGCGTCTGCTTCGATACGGGCGGCCTGGACATCAAGCCGTCGTCGGGCATGCTGTTGATGAAGAAGGACATGGGCGGCGCCGCAAACGTACTGGGCCTCGCCTCCATGATCATGGCGGCGAAACTGGACGTCAGGCTGCGCGTGCTGATCCCGGCCGTCGAGAATTCGATCGCCGGCGACGCCTTCAGGCCAGGCGACGTGCTGCGGAGCCGCAAGGGCATCACCGTCGAGATAGGCAACACCGACGCGGAAGGCCGGCTGGTCCTGGCCGATGCGCTGTCGCTTGCCGACGAGGAAAGGCCGGCCTTGCTGATCGACATGGCGACGCTGACCGGGGCGGCACGGGTTGCGCTTGGCCCCGATCTGCCGCCCTTCTACACCGGCGACGAGGCCCTGGCTTCCGACCTGGCAGCGGCTTCGCTCGCGGTCGAGGATCCGTTGTGGCGCATGCCCTTGTGGCGCCCCTATGATGCCAAGCTGTCGTCGAAGGTCGCCGATATCAACAATGTCACGACGGATGGCTTTGCCGGATCGATCACCGCGGCGCTCTTCCTCAAGCGCTTCGTCGAGAAAACGCCAAGCTGGGCGCATTTCGACATTTTTGCCTGGAACCCCGCAGATCGTCCGCACGGACTGATGGGCGGCGAGGGACAGGGCATTCGCGCGCTGGAGCGGATCATCGCGAAGCGCTTCGGTCGCTAGCCCACGAAATGCCGTTACTGAAACGGAACCGAAACAATTTGCCGTCATGCTGGGGTGATGTCGATCTCGATGCGCCCGAGCCAGGCCTTGCGACTGTGGCAGCAGGTGATGCTGTCGCAGGTGCGCAACGGCGCGCCCGATCTCACCATGCGCCAGACCGCGATCCTGCTCACCATCTATCTCGATCCGCCGCCGCACACGGTGCGCGGGCTGGCCGCCAGGCTCAACGTCACCAAGCCGGTCATCACCCGCGCGCTCGACACGATGGGCGCGCTGAAGCTGGTGTCACGGCACCGCGACGAGCTCGATAAGCGCAACGTGCTGATCCGGCGCACGGTGGAAGGCGCGCTCTTTGTCGAGCGCTTCGGCGATGGTATCGTTGCGAAGGCGCATGAACTGCCCATCTGACGGATCACCAAGTTGACTGGATTGCCGATTTGACTGCCAGGGATGCCCGCCTTCACGCCTTTCGTTCCGATCTCGCCGACGCCAGGCTGAAAGGAGAAGTCTCAGCTGATCGCTTCGTCGCCGGCCGGCCGGCGCGGATCACTGCCGCCGTCGCCGATCTGCGCAAGGCGCCGCGACCGGACGCCGGGGTCAATACCCAGGCGCTGTTCGGCGATTACGTGCTCGTCTTCGAGGATGCGGAAGGCTGGGCCTGGGTGCAGGCCGAGCGCGACGGCTATGTCGGCTATGTCGCCGACAACGTTCTTGGCCCGCGCGAACACGCGCCGACCCACATCGTTTCCGCGCCGCGCACCTTCCTCTATCCGGGGCCCGATCTGCGCTTTCCGATCAGCGGGCAACTGTCGATGGGCTCGACCGTGACCGTGGCGGGCGCCGCCGAAACGCGCGGCACGCACTACGCGCTGCTGCCGTCGGGGCAGGCGGTCATCGCCCCCCATTTGCAGCCGCTCGCCGAGGTCGCCGATGACTATGTCACGGTCGCGGAAAGCTTTCTCGGCACGCCCTATCTCTGGGGCGGCGTCTCCGGCTTCGGCATCGACTGCTCCGGCCTCGTGCAATTGTCGATGCGCATGGCCGGCAAGGATGTGCTGCGCGACACCGACATGCAGTCGGCATCGATCGGCACGCCGTTCGAGCCGGGGCCGGATTATTCAGGGCTCCGGCGCGGCGACCTGGTCTTCTGGAAGGGCCATGTCGCGATCATGACCGACGCGAGGGATATGATCCACGCCAACGGTCACACCATGCTGGTCTCGCGCGAGCGGCTGAAGGAAGCGGTCGAGCGCATCGGCTATCTTTATGGCGGGCCGACAGGGGTCAGGAGGCC
>NZ_RZSL01000169.1:0-10849 GCF_003997355.1 Mesorhizobium sp. M1E.F.Ca.ET.041.01.1.1
CCGCGCTCATCCATAACAGGCGGCGAGACGACACGAAAGTTTGTTGGATAAACTCTGGACTGGTTCAGCCTTATGCTGTTCAACCAGCGCGTCATGACCAGCATTCCCGACAACGAGGCATTGTCCCAGCCCGTGCCGACGGCGGCGCGCCAGGCACGGCGCGTGGCGCTGATCGTCGCCGTAGCCTTCTTCATGCAGTTGCTCGATTCGACGATCATCTCGACGTCGCTGCCGCAGATGGGCCAGTCCTTCGGCGTGCCGGCGGTGGCGATGAGCATCGGCATCACCGCCTATATGCTGGCGATGGCGGTGTTCGTGCCGCTGTCGGCCTGGCTCGCCGACCGTTTCGGCGCACGCAACGTCTTTCTCTGCGCCATCGCGTTGTTCGCGCTGGCCTCGATCGCCTGCGGTTTCTCTCAGAGCCTGACGCAGTTTGTCGCCGCCCGCATTGTCCAGGGCCTGGGCAGTGCGCTGATGACGCCGGTCGGTCGCATCCTGGTGCTGCGCAACGCCGCCAAATCGGAACTGCTCAACGCCACGGCGCTGATCACCTGGCCGGCTTTGTTCGCGCCGGTGGTCGGTCCGGTGCTCGGCGGCTTCATCACCACCTACCTTTCCTGGCACTGGAACTTCTTCATCAACGTTCCGCTTGGGCTGGCCGGATTACTGCTGGTCGCCCGTTTCGTTCCGGGCGATCGCGACGCCGAGACAAGACCGCTCGACTGGCCTGGCTTTTTCCTCACCTCGCTCGGCCTTGCGGTTATGCTCTATGGATTGGAGCGCCTCGCGCATCCCGAGAACGGCGTGCTGCCCACGGTGGGTATGATTGCCGCCGGCACTGCAATCGGCTGGCTGGCGGTGCGCCAACTCCTGCGGGCGCCGCATCCGCTGCTCGATCTTTCCGCCTTCAAGGTGCTGACCTTTGCCGTCTCGACGCTGTCGGCGGGCACGATCTTCCGTGTCGCGATCAACGCCACGCCCTTCCTTTTGCCGCTGCTGTTCCAAGTGGGTTTCGGGATGCGGCCGGTCGATGCGGGCTTGCTGATCCTCGCCTATTTCCTCGGCAATCTCGGCATGAAGGCGGTGACCACGCCGACGCTGAGGCGCTTCGGCTTCCGCCGCGTGCTGATCGTCAACGGACTGATCGCCTCGCTGGCGATCATGGCCTGCGGGGCGATCTCGCCGCAGACGCCGCTGGCGCTGGTGGTGGCACTGATGCTGATCGCCGGGCTTTCGCGCTCGATGCAGTTCACCGCGCTGAATACACTCGCCTTCGCCGATATCGGCGGGGCGCAGCGAAGCTCGGCCGCGACGCTTTCCAGCATGCTGCAGCAAGTATCGATGCTGTTCGGCGTGGCCGTGGCGGCCGCGCTCCTCAACCTGTCGCAAATTACCAGAGGCGAAGCGGCGCCCGACCTCGCAGACTTCAGAGTGGCTTTCCTCGCGATCGGCCTGATCGGACTCGTGGCATCGTTGCGTTTCATGGTCTTGCCGCCATCCGCCGGAGCGGAGGTCTCAGGCCATTTGGCGGCGAACTGACGAGGTCAGACTCCCGTGGACAAAATGACAAAATTCCCAATTTCGCTTTCCGGATACGAGATCGAAGGGCTGATCGGAATAGACGCACCTCGACTGGTGCCACTCTATCGGGCCTGCTCGGACTATGTCGTGCTGGAGCGCGGCCAGCCGCCCGATGCCGCCAGCGCGAACGAGGAATTCGAGAACTTCCCACCGGGCAGGACGGAAGCCGACAAGTTCGTATTCGGGCTGAAGGCAGCCGACGGCGAACTCGTGGGGTTGTTGGCCTGTGACCGCGACTATCCCCGGGCAGGGTGCTGGTGGATCGCGTTGCTCATGATCGACAAAGCCTTTCGCGGGAAAGGGTTGGCGCGAGCGCTTTGCGACGGCTTCTTCACATGGCTGAAGTCCCAGGCGGTCGAAAGAGTAGAACTCGGCGTGCTCGTCGAGAATGAGCCAGCACTTCGTTTTTGGCGACTACAGAACTTCGAGCCAGAGCGGATGGCCGGGCCAATTGCCATCGGCACCAAACAGCACATGGTTCAAGTCTTGGGCCGCTCATTGTGAACCGACCGTCGTCCGCGAGGAATGGTCGACCTCGCGCTCACACCGGCCTATAGACCTTCTCTGCCGTGTTCCAGAATATATCCGCCTCAGCCTTCGAGCCATGCCTGGCCACCGCCGCGCGGTGCGCCTTGATCAGTTCGGCGTGGCTGGTCCACAGCTTCTCGATCGGGAAGTTCGAGCCGAACATCAGGCGATCGCTGCCGAGGATTTCGATCGCATTGTGGATGATGTAGGCGATGAGTTCCGGGTCGTTGCGGTGCACGAAGGTGCCGAGCCCCGACAGCTTGGCGTAGAAATTGGGCGCTGCCGAAAGAGTGCGCAGGCCTACCTTCCATGCTTCAGTCGTTTCCGGCTCCATGCCGGTCAGCATGCCCGCATGGGTGAGGATGAAATTCGTCTGAGGGTTTTCGCTGACCAGCATCAGCCCGTCCTTCATTTGCGCCGGGAAGAGCTGCAGGTCGAAGGAGAGGCCATAGTCCTTCAGCCGCGCCACGTTTTTCCGCACCTTGGGATCGATCACCTGGTCGGCTGACGAGGCGAAACGGAAGGCAGGCGTCTCATGCCAGTGAAGCTGCATGCGCACGCCGCGCAGCAGCCTGTATTTCATCAGCCGATCGATCTGTGGCCGCACGTCATCCACCGTCATGTCGGCGTAACCGACGATGGCGTGCGGCCAGCCGGTTTCCTCGGCGGTCTTCTGCAGGAACGCCACCTCTTTCTCGAAATCCTCCTTGGCCCAGTTGGTCTGGACATAGACGGCCTTCTCGACGCTGGAGCCTTTCTGGTCGTCGAGGAATTCCGTGATCGGATAGTCGCGGCGGATCGGCTCGTAAGGGCCGAAGATGCGCGGCACCATCGGCCCGACCAGCCAGGGCTGATCCTGCTGGCGCCAGATGTGGAAATGCGCGTCGATGGCTTTCCGCATCACGATACCCTTTTCCAGATGGCTTCGGCCGCCGGAGCGGGGCGGGCGAGCGACAGGATGAAATCGGAGAGACTCTTCAGAGACGAGCCGTCGACCAGATCGTCGAGCACCGGCAGGATGGCGCGGAGCGCTGCCGTCGCCGGCCTGAAGCGCGGATCGCCGGCGAGCGGCGTCGCCAGCGAGAGCCGGAAGGCGCGGGCACTGAGCCGGCGCATCGCGGTTTCGAGGTCGGAATGGTCGCCACGCTCCAATGCGTCGGACAGGATCACGATGCAGGCGCCGCGCGCGAAGGCGGAGAACCGCGGCACCGAAAGAAAAGCAAGCAATGTCTGGCCCATGCGGGTGCCGCCATCCCAGTCGTCGACGAGCGCCGCGGCGCGGGCCAGTGCCTGGTCGCGGTCGCGGATGCGCAGCACCGGCGTGATGCGGGTCAGCCGCGTGCCGAAGGTGAAGACTTCCGCGCGGTCCGCGCCTTGCACCGTAGTGTGCGCCAGCTTGAGATAATCGGCGGTGTGCAGCTTCATCGAGCCGGAGACATCGATGAGCAGGAGCAGTTTCCGCGGCACGATCTGGCGGCGGCGCAGCAGCGGCGCGGGGATGTCACCATCGGCGCTGACGATCTCGCTCAGCGAGCGCCTGAGATCGAGCGTGCCGCGCGAGCGGGTGCGCGCGGTGCGGAAGGAACGGCGCGCGGGCAGGGCGGAAGCGAGCCGGCGGTGGAAGGAGTTCAGGCCGTCGGCGTCATGCGGGAAATCGCGGCTGCTCAACTGCTCGAGCGCCGAGGACAGCTCGCCGCCTTTCTCGTTGCGGATGGTCTGGCTTTCTTCTTGACGTGTGCCGCGATCGTCCTTGATGCGGGTTTCGTCGTCCTTCTCGCCGTCGATCGGAGGCTTGGCGTCGCCATAGAAATAGGCGCGGAAATGCGCCTCGAATTCGACACGGCGATCGGGCGGGGGCGCGAGCGTCGCGAGTGCTGCTTCGCGGATATCGTTCATCGAGCGCGGGCCGAGCAGCGCCGCCGCCTGCATGAAGCTGGTCACCTGTTCGGGTGCGATGGCGAAGGCATGACGGCGCAGCATCCGGGCGAAGTCGAGGAACGCCGCTGCGGCGCGAGGCAAGCTTTCCCCACGCATCATTCCTTCGCGCCCCCCTCTGTCCTGCCGGACATCTCCCCCTCAAGGGGGGAGATTGGCAGCTTGGACGCTCCGCTCAATCCTGCAACGTTGAAGATTGGCGAAAGCCGGCGTGACGTCTGATCTCCCCCCTTGAGGGGGAGATGTCCGGCAGGACAGAGGGGGGCGCTGTCCCGCCAGCGTCGCGCATTAGCCCTAGGGTATCGCGCTAGCGCGTTGCGATTGCTCATCACGCCAGCGCCTCCTCGACGATCCTTCCGAGCTCCGGCGCGATCGCCGACATATCCTCCTCGTCCTTGATCAGCACCCCTATGGCGCGGCGGAAGGCTTCCGGCCATGGGCTGCCGCCCTTTTCGAGAATGGTCGCGGCGTTGGCCCATTCGACGGCTTCGGCGATGCCCGGCGGCTTTGCCAGAGGGCGGGCGCGTATCTGCTGCACGGCATTCGCCACCGCGCGCGCGGTCGCCTCGGCGACGTGGCCCGAGCGCAGCATGATGATCTCGGCCTCGCGCGCGGCGTCGGGATAACCGATCCAGTGATAGACGCAGCGCCGGCGCAACGCCTCGGCGAGCTCGCGGGTGCGGTTCGAGGTCAGGATGACGATCGGCTGGGTCGCAGCGCGGATCGTGCCGCGCTCCGGGATGCTGATCTGGAAATCGGAGAGGAATTCGAGCAGCAGCGCTTCGAACTCATGGTCGGAACGGTCGATCTCGTCGACCAGCAGCACACGCTGGTCCGGCGCGCGCAAGACTTGCAGCAGCGGCCGCGCGATCAGGAAGCGGTCGTCATAGATGTCGATCTCGTGCTCGCCGGCATGGCGGATGGCGAGCAACTGGCGCTGGTAGTTCCATTCGTAGAGCGCATGCGCGGCGTCGATGCCTTCATAGCATTGCAGACGCACCAGCTCGCGGCCGAGCAGTTCCGCAACCGCCTTCGCCGCTTCGGTCTTGCCGACGCCCGGCGCGCCTTCGAGCAGCAGCGGCTTGCCCAAGCGGATCGCCAGGAAGATCGCGGTTGCGAGGCCGTCGTCGGCCAGATAGCGTGAAGCGGCGAGGCGCGTGGCCACGGCCTCCGGCGAAGCCGCCACCTCAATTGCATCGGCGCGGGTCATCTTCCGCTCAGCCTGCGGCCTGCGCCTTCAGCGCGCGCAGGATGCGTTCGGGCGTGATCGGCAAGGTATCGACGCGAACCCCGACGGCGTCGAAGACGGCGTTGGCGACGGCCGGGATCTGCGGATTGGCGCACATCTCGCCCGGACCCTTGGCGCCGAACGGGCCGTCGGCGGAAGGGCGCTCCAGCACGATGATCTCGGTCTCGGCGAGATCGCCAGGTCCCGGCATCAGGTACTGGTTGAAGTCGGTGCCGCCATGGTCCCGGCTCGGATAATAGGGCTCGGTCGTCTCATAGAGCGCGTGGCTGATGCCCATCCAGGAGCCGCCGACAAGCTGCTGCTCGACCATCTTCGGATTAAGCGCACGGCCGATCTCGAAGACGTTCTTCACGGTGAGCACCGTCACCTCGCCGGTCTCGTCGTCGACCTCGACCTCCGCCACCGTGCAGGCATGGGCGTAGCAGGTCGAGGGCTTCATCGCGCCGGTCTCCTTTTCCGGATAGGAGCGCGGGATCAAGAACATGCCGCGCCCGGAGATCGAGCGGCCGCGCTTGAAATGCGCGGAAAGCGCGACATCGAAGATCGAGATCGATCGCTGCGGCGCACCTTTCACCAGTATGTTGCCCTGGCCATCGGTCTCCAGGTCGGAGGCATTCACCTCCAGCTCCTCGGCCGCCACTTCCAGCATAACCTGTCGGGCTTCCCTGGCCGCCTGGATGACGGCGTTGCCGGCGCGGTGCGTGCCGCGCGAGGCGAAGGTGCCCATGCAGTGCGGGCCGGTGTCGGTGTCGGCGGTGTCGATGACGACGCGGTCGGTCGGCACGCCGATGGTCTCGGCGCAGATCTGCGCCATGATCTGCTTCATGCCCTGGCCGAGATCGACGCTGGAGAGCGTCACCATGAAATTGCCGGTCGGCGTCGAATGCACCAGCGCCTGGGTCGGGTCGCCGCCGAGATTCATGCCGGTCGGATAGTTGATCGCGGCGACGCCGCGTCCGCGCCGTATCGCCATCTCAAGCTCCCTTCCTGTAGGAGGACATCGCCATGAACTTCTCCGCCACCGGCCAGTTGGCGGCGCGCGAGGCTTCCTGCATGCACTCGATCAGCGCCGCGCCCTCTGTCGGCTGGCGATGTGCCTTCATGTCGCCGTCGCGATAGGCGTTGATGAAGCGGAATTCGAGCGGGTCCATGCCGATCAGCCGCGCCAGCTTGTCCATCTGCACCTCCAGCGCGAAGTCGCCGATGGTGACGCCGAAGCCGCGCATGGCTGAGGAAGGGGTGCGGTTGGTGTAGACGCAGTAGGTGTCGATCCAGACATTCGGGATCGTGTAGGGCCCGGGATAGTGCGCGGCGCCCTTCTGCGCGCCATAGGGCGAATGGCGCGAATAGGCGCCGGCATCGGTATAGCCGGTCACCTTGCGCGCGACGATGCGGCCGTCCTTCATCACGCCGTCCTTGATGACGACCTTCTCGGCCGCGCGGGGCGAGGAGATCTGCATCTCTTCCTCGCGGCTGTAGATAAAACAGACCGGGCGTCCTGTTAGCTTGGCCCCGAGGATGGCGATCGGCTCGACGATGACGTCGACCTTGCCGCCGAAGCCGCCGCCGACGGTGCCGCCGACGAAGTGCAGCTTCGAGCCCGGCATCTGCAGGATGATCGAGGCGTTGTCGAGGGTGAAGAACATCGCCTGCGTGTTGGTGTAGCAGGTGAAGCGGTCATTGCCCTCGGGCGCCACAACGCAGCCGGTGGTCTCGGTCGGCGCGTGCTCGATCGGCGAGGACTGGTAGGTCTGCTCGAGGATGTGATCGGCCTCGGCAAAACCTGCCTCGACATCGCCGAAGCGCACCTTGCGGCACTCGCCGCTGTCATAGAGGTAATAGTTCTGGCCGTGATATTCGTTGACGATCGGCGCGCCGGGCTTCAGCGCTTCCTCCATGTCGAAGACGGCCGGCAGCACCTCGTAATCGACCTTGACCTTGGCGGCGGCTTCCTGCGCCGCGCGCTCGGTCTCGGCCAGCACCGCCACTACCGCTTCGCCCTTCCAGCGCACCTTGCCGTCGGCAAGCACGGTTTCGTCCTCGGGGCCGATCTGGATCAGGATCAGGATGGTGTAGACGTTGTGTGGCACGTCCTTGGCTGTCAGCACCCTCACCACGCCCGGATGCTTTTCCGCCTCCGACGTGTCGATCGAGCGGATGCGGGCATGGTGATGCGGGCTGCGCACCATCTTCAGATGCAGCATGCCGGGAAAATTGCGGTCGGAGAAATAGGCGGTCTTGCCGGTGACATGCCCTGGCGAGTCCAGTCGAGGACGCGGCTGGCCGATCTCGTTGAGGCCGTCCTTGCGGACATCGGCGAAATAATCCTTGCGCAGCTCCATGTCTGGTCCCCTCAGGCGGCGTTCTGCGAGTTGGCGCGCGCGGCGGCGAGCACCGCCTGGATGATCGGCTCGTAGCCGGTGCAGCGGCAGATGTTGCCGGACAGCGCCTCGACGACGTCCTCGCGGCTGGGGTTCGGCGTGCGGTCGAGCAGCACCTTGGCGGCCATGATCACACCCGGCGTGCAAAAGCCGCATTGGGTGGCGAAGGCATCGAGGAAGGCGCGCTGCAGCGGATGCAGGACACCAGCTTCGGCGAGACCGGCGGTGGTCCTGATGTCGGCGCCGTTGCAGGTCTCGGCCAGCGTCAGACAGGAGAGTTTCAGTTCGCCGTCGATGATGACCGAGCAGGCGCCGCAGGTGCCCTGGTGGCAGCCGCCCTTAGGCGAGGTATCGCCGATCTTGTCCCTGAGCGCGTGGAGCAGCGTCGTGCCGCTCTCGATGAATTCGGCTTTTTCGGAGCCGTTGAGCGTGAACTGAACCGGGACCTTTGCCATTCTTCCTCCCTGCGCGCCTGCCCGAATGACCGGACAGACGCGCGTCCCCCACGAATGTTTAACTCAGCAGCAGGCGCCCGAGATGGACCGGCAGCACCTCGGCTCGATACCAGGCGCTGGCGATCGGGTCGGTGATCGGTGCAATTCCTTCGCCAACAGCGGCAAGCGCCGGCGCGATCTCCTCGGACGTGAGCTTGCAGCCAAGCAACGCCTTCTCCGCGGTCTTGGCCCGCATCGGCCGATCAGCCATGCAGCCAAGCGCGATGCGGGCGGACGTCACCGTGCCGTCGGCGGCGCGCTGCAGGAGTGCCGCGATGCTCAGCACCGAGATGCCTTTCGGCTTCACGCGCGAGACCTTGAGGAAGCGGAAGCTATCCGCCTTGGGCAGGGAGAAGCCGACAGCCGTGACGATGGCGCGGCTGTCGTCGCGGCCGGCCAGAAAGGCTTCGATCGGCGTCTCGCCGGTCCCGGCAGTGACGGTTGCATCGAGCGCCAGCAGCGCCACGGCGAAATCGCCGTAAGGGGCAGGGGCGAACAGATTGCCGCCGACGGTCGCCATGTTGCGGATCGCCGGGCCGCCGACAGCGCGCGCGGCCGGTGCAACGGCGGCAAGATCGGGATGGCGGGCGATCGCGGCCATGGTGACCGAAGCGCCGAGCTGGACCCTGCCGCCGGAAACGGTGATCGCCGACAGAGAAGGCTCGGTGACGCGCACGAGGCTTGATACGGAAACATCGCCCTCATTGGCGCCGCGAACCACCAGCGTGCCGCCGCCGAGATAACGGGTGCCCGACGCTTGCAGGGCCGCATTGGCGTCTTTCACCGTCGAGAAGGTCTGCAGCGCAAGCGACATGGCCGCTCCCCGATTTAGCTGTTGCCGGCGAAATGGCTCTTCAGGGCATTGAAGCCGCCCTGGAAGACATTGGCGCCCATGCCTTCGGCCAGCTTGTCGGCTTCTTCGGGGGCTGCATCGAAGCTTGCGGTCCATTCGGCATAGGTGCGGTCGCCGTCTGTCACTCGCCGCAATTGCAGTGTGGCCTTGTGGTTGGTGATCGGCTGCGGCGTTTCGAGGATGGCGTAGCTGACCAGGAAATTCTCGTCGGAAAAGTCGAGCAGTTTTTCGCGCAGCCGCGCGCCGCTGACCAATTGGAAGTTGCGCACGCAGCCGATCGTGGTGGCGTCCTTGCCGTCCTCGATATGGCTTTCCACCATGCGCGGGTGCCAACTCGGCAGGCCGTTGAAATCGCGGACGCGCGCCCAGACCTGTTCGACCGGCGCGTCGATGACGCTGGAAATGGTGACTTTCGCCATATGCTCGTTCCCTTGCGAAGATGGGAAGAAGGCTAGGGCGGTCGGCCGTATTGCGCTTATCAACGCGTCTTGCGCGCCTATCAATCAGTCTGAAAAACGTCCTCTCAGGACATTGCCCGGGCCGCTTCGCGATAAAGCGTCGGCGGCACGCCGACATGATCGCGGAAGAAGCGCGAGAAATTGCCCTGGGTGGTGAAGCCGAGATTGCAAGCGACAGAGATCAGCGGCTCTTGCGACCATTGCAACTGGCGCACAGCTTCCTCCATGCGCAGCGTGTTCCAGTAGACGTTCGGCGTCAGGTTGGTCTGTTCCTTGAACAAAGCGAAGAAGTGCGGCCGTGACAGGCCGACGCTGCGCGCCACGTCGTCGAAGGAGATGCGCTCGCAGACATTGGCCTTCATCAACTGGATCGCCTTGCGGACGCGGAAATCCAGCATCGTGTTGATGCGAGCGCGCGCCGCCGGCGGCGCCGAGGCATCGGCGGCGTCGAGCACGCTGTCGATGAAGCGTTCGATCTCGTAGTTGGCGACGTCGTCGATGCTCTCATTGTCGGTCAGATGATCGAGCAGGTTCGCCGCCGCCTGGTGCAGCCACGGTTCCAGCGTGATTGCCGCTTGCGTAAACAGCGGCGCCGACGATGGGAGGTCGCGACGCCGGCGCGCCCAGTCGGGATCGATGTAGAAGGCGAGGAAAAGGCCGGGCCTGCCGTCGCGCGAAAGTGCGTGGCTGTGCGGCTGGAACGAGTTGATGCCGGCCGCGGTGCTCTGTCCGAGCCGCACCGTCTCGCGGCCGATCGTCATTTCCCCGGCCGTGCCTTCCAGCCAGATGATGAGATGCGCCTCGCAATGGGCATGGGTGACGAAGTCGTTGGCGACATTCAGGACAGAGACATGTCCGAACCGGCCCCAATAGAGCCTGATCGCGTCCGTCATGGGTCTATTTCCTCCCGCAGGCGACTGGCCTCCCTTCGCCTGCCCGGGGATTTTGCGACCGGCGTCCGGCTTGCGTCAAGGTGTGCCGGAACGACGGGAGCCTCGCATCGCCCGTCCGGGTGGATTTTCAGACTGAGCGATAGGGGGCGTCCCTTCTCCCCTTGTGGGAGAAGGTGTCGCTGAAGGCGACGGATGAGGGGTGCTCCAGGGAACGCCAGCGTCTCACTTCGCTGGAATACCCCTCATCCGTCTCGGCGCTATCGCGCCGATCCACCTTCTCCCACAAGGGGCTAGCGTGCGCACACATTTGCTTCGGGCTCATTTTTGCGAGGCCAGAACGAAGCCGTCTGTGATGGCGTTGAAGCGTCTGAGGCCGTGGGTGAAGGTGATGGGCCCTGGCGGGCGTTCCTTTTCGTAGCCGTTCCAGCCTCCGAGCCTGGCGATACACCAGGCGGCCCAGGCGAGCGTGTGCGTGGG
>NZ_RZSL01000016.1:0-28895 GCF_003997355.1 Mesorhizobium sp. M1E.F.Ca.ET.041.01.1.1
GTCCCTGCCCCGTGAAGTAACGGCCGCCGCTACCGGCGAGGAAGACGGCAAGTTCGGCCACCTCCTCCGGCTTGCCGAAGCGCGCCAGCGGGATCGCGAGCTCTTTTTTCCGCCACTCAGCGCTCATATTCGCGGCGCCGAGCATTTCGGTGTCGATCGGGCCGGGGCAGATCGCGTTGACTAGGATACGAGGTGCGAATTCCTTCGCCCAAGAACGCACCAGGCCGAGAACCCCGTGCTTGGACGCGACATAGGGCGAGAAAGTCTCGCGGCCGTAATAGGCCATGTCCGAGGCGATCATGATCACGCGGGCGGGCGCCTGCTCGCCGCCTTCCATCAGGGCGATGGCCGTCTTGCCGACGAGGAAGCTGCCGCGCAGGTTGACGGTGATCACACGATCGAAGTCCGCGACGGGCGTATCGAGAAGCGGCGCTTCGTGGATGATGCCGGCGCAATGGACCAGCAGATCGAGCCCGCCGAACGCGGTTTTGACGGCCTCGCCCATGACCGCCACGGCATTGGCGTCAGACACGTCGCAAGCAAGGTCCAGAACCTCGACCGCACCCCTTTGCCTGGCCGCCTCGGCGGTATTCTCCGGCGAGCGGATGTCGGCCAGCGCCAAACGCGCTCCGGCCCTCGCGAAAGCGCAAGCGCAGGCCGAACCGATGCCTCTGTGCGCCCCCGTCACCAGAACCCGTGCGCTCATGCCATGACCTCTCCGCGGTCGAGCATCAGCGCCTGGCCGGTCATGTCCCTGGCGCCGTCTGAAGCAAGGAACAAGTAGGGCGCGGCCAGATCCTCAGGCTCCAGCAGGCCAGGCAGGACCTGTGCGCCGACGATCTCGGCCAGCAGATCGTCCTCGCCGCGGCCGGTGCGCAGCGACATGTTCTTCAGCGACAGCATGGCCGCCTCGGTGCGGACCCAGCCGGGACAGACGGCATTGACGCGGATACCCTTCGGCCCGAGTTCCTTGGCGATTACCCGCGTAAAGCCAAGATTGGCGTGCTTGGAAGCGATATAAGCGGCGAATTCCGGGACAGCCACACGGCTCCAGATCGAGGCGGTGACGATGATGCGCCCGCCCTCGCCCATATACGGCACGGCATGGCGAGTAATGTAGAACGTGCCGTTGGTGTTGATGTCGGTGATGCGCCGGAAAGTCTCCTCGACGCCGCCGTCCGGATCGAGCAACGGCGTGATCCGCTCCAGGCCGGCATTGTTCACCAGCACGTCGATTTGTCCGAGATCGGCCAGCGCGGATTTCACTGCGGCCGCGTTAGTGATGTCGCATTCGATCGCCCGCACCGGACGACCGGCTTCCGCCGCGATCTCGCGCGCGGCGTCATGGATGCCCTTGCCTGAGGACAGCACCGTCACGTCGGCGCCAGCCAGCGCGAACGCTTCCGCTACAGCCTGCCCGATGCCACGGCTGGCGCCCGTCACTAGCACGCTCTCGCCGGAGAAATCGTAGCGGACGCGGCCCATCGATCAACCCTTCCTGGCGTGCATGACCCGGCCGATGATGTTCATCAGAATTTGCGCGGCGAGGATCGATGTCGAGCCGGAATGATCGTAGTCGGGGGCCACCTCCACGAGGTCGATGCCGACGATGCTGCCGCGCTTGGCCAGCGCCGCCAGGATCTCCAGAACCTCGTAGTAGATGAAGCCGCCATGGGAGGGCGTGCCGGTTCCGGGCGCGATGGACGGATCGAAACCGTCGATGTCGATGGTGACGTAATAGCGCGCGCCGGCGGGAATGCGGTCGACAACCGCGTCGATCCCCAACGTACGGATCTGGCGCACCGAGAGGATGTCGGAGCCCATTTTGCGGGCATCCTGGTAACCTTCCTTCGCCGTTGAGGAGACGTTGCGGATGCCGAGCTGCGAAAGGCCGCTGACATAGCGCTTCTCCGCCGCGCGCCGCATCGGATTGCCGTGCCCGTAACGCACGCCGTGCCGCTCGTCGACGAAGTCGAGATGCGCGTCGATCTGGACGATCTGGATCGGACCGTTTTTCGCGCAATCGTCCGAGAAGGCATTGATGCACGGGATATTGACGGAGTGGTCGCCACCCAGGACGACCGGCAGCGCGCCGGCCGCGAGAATCTTGCGCACCGCGAATTCGATGTTCGCGTGGCTCTTCATCGTATCGGTGTGGACGATATCGGCATCGCCGATGTCGACGATCCTGACCTCGTCGGCCGGCAGATACGTCACGTCGTCCTCATGGTCGTAGGCGCCGCCATGGCCGAAGGAAAACAGCGTGGAGGCTTCGCGGATCGCCCGCGGTCCGAAACGGGTTCCGGCGCGCCATTGCGTGCCGCAGTCGAACGGCGCCCCGACGACGGCAACGTCGGCGTCGATCGCCTCCCAGTCGGGCTGGTAGGGATATTTTCCGAACGTGCAGATGCCGACGAACGGCAGGTTCAGTCGTCCGGAATCGTAGGAATTGCTCGACATGCCTACCCCTTCTCTCGTGGCGAAGGAGTAGGTCCGACAATGCTACTTCGATAAATTCCTATGATTGGATGTTTAGTTGTGCATTATTCGATGTATGCGCAACCGATCCCGCCAGCGCGTGCTTAATCTGTCACTCGGCGATGTCGAGTTGCGGCTGCTGCGCGTGTTCGCGGCGATCGTTCACCACAACGGTTTTTCCGCCGCGCAGACCGCCCTCGGCATGACGCAGCAGACGATCTCGACCCATATGCGCCATCTCGAGGAAAGACTGGGGTTACGGCTCTGCGAGAGGGGCCGCAGTGGCTTCCTGCTCACGGAGGAAGGACGGCAAGTCCATGCCGCGACGCTCGATCTGCTCGGATCGATCGAGCAGTTCCAGGGCCGGCTGGGCGAGGCGCAGGGAGAACTGTCCGGCAACCTCAAATTTGGCACGGTGGATGCGATGATGACCAATCGCGCTCTCAACCTTCAGGGCGCGCTTGGCGAATTCCATAGGCTGGCGCCGCGCATCCGCTTGGAAATCGACGTCGCCGCGCCACAGGTGCTTTACCAGGGTTTGCTCGACGGCGCTTATCAGATCGTTCTCATGCCATGGATGAGCAGCCTTCCCTCCCATTTCCGGTCACAGACGATCTTTTCTGAGGTGCAGAAGCTCTATTGTGCCAAAGGCCACCCGCTGTTCGACATACCTGACGCGCGGATCACGGATGCGCATCTGAAAGCACAGCCATTCGCCGGACGCACATACATGACCGACGAGACGATCTGCGGCGTCACTTTTTCCTGGTCGGCCGCCACACCGCACATGGAGGGTACGCTGCTCCTCCTGCTGTCGGGCGTCTATATCGGCTTCCTGCCGGATCACTATGCGGAAGAGTCGGTGCGCAAGGGTCATCTGCGCGTGCTTGCGCCGGAGCGCATGTGCTTCGAGGACCCCTTTCACATTGCCTACCCGCGCGAGCGCCCCTCACGCGCAGCAGAAACGCTGGCGCGAGCGATTGTCGCTGGCGTTGAGGCTTCGGGATAAGCTTGGCCGCGAACCACAACACGCTTTGGTCCTCGGGAGCCTGCCATGGATCAATAAAATCAAAGCGATGCAAAGAGGTTCGCCATGTAGATCTGGCTAACCGAGCGAAGAAATTCGCTCTAAGTCATTGATAAATAACGATAATGGTGAGCCCGGAGGGTCATTATTTTCTATACAAAAACAATATGTTAGCGGCTGTTCGCCAATCCATTTCCTTCGTATTCTCTCGTATGGTCTGGCGAACCTAAAGATCAAGAAAGGGACTAGAATCCGACGCTGGCAAAGGGCGATGTCGTCATTCTCGACAATGTCGCAGCCCACAAGAGTCCGGCCGCCGAGGCAGCCGTCCGGGCAAGAGGCGCATGGCTGCTCTTCCTGCGACCCTACAGCCCCGATCTCAACCCGATCGAAATGGCCTTCGCCAAGCTCAAGGCGTTGAGAGAACCAGTATGGTCGACAGCCAAACCTGGGGGAAGAACATCCGATGTACCGGCTGGCATCTGAACCAACGGCATCCGGTCGATGGGGAGCTTCTCGCCGTCGCGCTGGCGATGGAGAAGGAATCTGCCGACAGATATGCGGATTTGGCCAGGCGCATGCGCGGCGCCGGTCGGCGAGAACTAGCCGACGTGTTCGATCGTCTTGTGCGCGAGGAGACTGGCCATACCGACATGGTCTCCGGCTGGTCGCGTCAGGTCACCCATAAACCGCCCGAAATTCGGCCGGCCGATGCCGTGCCGCAGGACGGTTTCGACGAGGAAGGCATCTGGCTCGTCTCCCCCGAATTGGTTGACGCCTATCGCTCCCTGGCCATCGCCGTCCGCAATGAGGAGCGCGCCTTCGCATTCTGGTCCTATGTAGCAGCCCACGGGGCGTCGCCGGAAATCCGGGAAGCCGCCGAACGGATGGCACGCGCGGAACTGGAGCACGCAAAGACGCTGCGGCGAGAGCGCCGGAAAGCCTTTTTCAAAGATCGGCATCTGGGGCCGGCAATCCAGAAGCCCTACGATCTGTCCAGTCTGGAGATGGAGGTCTGCATGCGCCTTGAGGGATATGCCGACATGAAAGGGAACAAGAATACATACCGGGATCTTGCCCTCGAAGCCCGCAAGGTCTCTCTCGATCTCGCATCGGATCCTCTTCAGAGCCGCGCGCCTGTCGGGCGGCCGCCACCCCGATCCTTGGATGCGCTCTGCGAGGGGCTGGCCGACTACTACATCGGCGCGGGCGAACACCTGCTTTCGCAGCCGCTCGGGACAGGGCGCAGGCGCTTGCCACCATCGCTGTCAAGCGCCTTGCCGTCGTCCGCGATCTTGTAACGAGATAGGTGGAAACCCAGCCCCCCGCTCGACACGCCACCGTTCAGGGGAGCGGGGACCGCCACGAATGCGCTACTTAAGTTCGAAAGACGGTTATGGCCATACCGGATCGCGCAGCGGCTCGATCGTGACGCGCGCTCCGGGACGCCAGACTCCAGCGCCCGTCGCGCGGCATCTCGTAGCAACGCGACCATTCCGATGCCTGCGTTCGCAGTCGGGAGCCCGTACGGATCAGTCCGGCCAAATGCCTGGCGATGTCGGGGCACCGTCATCATATTTTGACAGCCATTCCACGATCTTGGGCCGATTGCTGATGAAGCCCTTGTAGGTCGCCAGTTCCGCCGGCAGGTCGCGGATGACGCGATGGAAGCGCCTCGCCCATTTCGGCACCGTCACCAGTTCGTCGAGCTTGATGAGGTAGCAGCGGATAGGAAACACCAGGGCATTCGAGCGAGGAAGACGGAAGAAGGTCTGGAGCTCGACGCGCAAATGCATCATTTGCCCCACGTTCTCCAGCCTCAGGTCTTTCTTCATCACGCCCCATTTGTGATAGTTCTCGGGGCTTGTGTCGAGCAGAGGATTGACTGTCATCGTCCAGTTTAGACGGCGCGCCGGCGAACCCTGCTGCACGTTCAGGAGGAACTTCAACGCCCGCTGGAAGATACCCATCTCGTGCGCTTTCGGCACCGGGGCGTGCCACTCGAAGAAGTTCATGCCGATGTCGAAATCAAGGCTCCAGTCGGCCTGTGTGGTCACCATGCCGGCGTCCATCCACAGGTTATCGTCGCGTTGGTCAAGTACCGCAAAGTCGCCCTGGGTCTGCCGCGTAATGTACTCCATCGGGCCATAGGGCAATGTGGTCTCATCGAGGAAGGTGAATTTCTGCTCGATGCCCAGCGGGCGGTTGATCCAGTGCCATTTGGCGCCGTCGCGGTGCAGCTCGAAAAGCTCGGGATACTCTTCTGCTTTCGAGGTCATGATCAGCTCGAGCAGATCCCAACCGGCCAGGGTCATGTGCGGCAGCGACTGGCAACGCAACGGATCTTCGGCAAGGACGCGGGCACGATCGCGCATCTCGGAGACGTAGTGCTCATCGACGTCGAACGTCCGCTCGAAAACGCTGCCCGGACGGTATGACTTATGCGGCTCCAGGTTCACCGAGTACATGTAGCTGTCCTCGGGAAACGGGAAGGGGAAGCGCTTGACCGCCTCCGGCGAGTTGCGGAAGGTGAAGTCGTCGTAGAACGTTTCTTCCTTGAAGATAATAGTCATCGCAGCGTCCTCCTCGCTAGAGCGGTTCATCGTTTTGCGCAATTCCGGACGGAAAACCGTTTCACACTTTTCCTGGAATTGCTCTATCGATCCAACACCAGCGCTTTGCCTTCGAAGCGTGATACACAAGGCATGATCTTGGTGCCGCTGGCACATTGCGCCGGTGTCAGCCAATGGTCCTTGTGGATGAACGTTCCTTCATATTCGAGAACGTCCGTCTCGCACTGGCCACAAGCACCGCCGCGGCAGAGATATGGCGCCTCGACGCCGGCTGCTTCGATCGACTCAAGCAGGCTTTGATGTTCGCCGACATGGATCATCTTGTTCGACCGCGCCAGCACCACCTCGAAGGGCTTGCCTGAGGCAGGAGCAAGGAATTCTTCGTGATGCACCGCCTCGCGCGGCCACCCGAGCGCCGTCGCGGTCTTGCGCACCCAGGCGATCATGCCCTTGGGCCCGCAAACATAGACATGGGTGCCGAGGGGCTGCCCGTCGAGCAAGGCCGGCAGGTCGATCAGTTCGCCCCTGTCGTCATGGTAAAGGTGCACACGCGAGCGATAGTTGGCCACAAGCTCGTCGGTGTAGGAGCCAAGGGATGCCGTCCGAATAGAGTAGTGCAGTTCGAAGTTGCCATTCATGGCGGCAAGTTGCTTGATCTGCGCCAGGAACGGCGTGATGCCGATGCCTCCGGCAAGCAACAGGTGCTTTCGCGCCCGCAAATCCAGCGCGAAGAGATTGATCGGGTTGGAGATGACCATTTCCATCCCCGGCCTCACCTGCCGGTGCATGAACAATGAACCGCCTCTTCCATTGTCATCGCGGCGGATCGAGATCGAATAGCCCTCCCTGTCGGCGGGATCGCTCATGATCGAGTAGGGATTGCGACGCACGCGATCGTGGTCGTTCATCTCCACGACCGTGTGCGCACCGCCCGAGAAAGTAGGCATCGGACCGCAATCACGGCGCACGAACTTGAATCGTGTGACAAGCTCGTTGACCGGCGTGACCTCGGCCACTTTGACGGGTATCTTTGCAGCTCCTGCGCTCATCTGAACCGCTCCACCGATTCGGGAATGTTGCCGGGATCTTCCGCGTCCACGCGCACGCCCTGGAAGGCCGCTATGCGGCGGGAGTAGTGATCGCGCACGAACAGATGCAGCCCGCAATGAGCGCATTGGAAAGGATCGTGCGTCACGTCCTCAGTGATACCCTTGCAATGCACGCACTGCACGCGGCGCACAGTGGAGCCGCGGTGCTCCGTCTGGATCGCGGAATGCGGGATACCCACCTGCGTGGCCTCGAGCATCGCTCGTCCGATCAGCCCCTCGGTCCCTGCCAGATAGACTTGGAGGCCCATATGCGCCGCCGCCAGGACCCTCCTTAGCCGGGGAAGCGCGGCCTCGTAGCTGGGGCCGACATAGAGTTGGGCGGGGGCTAGTTGCTCCAGCCTGGCGACGAACTTGTCCCCCGTCGTTTTGGGAATGTATATGATGTGGGCCCTGGCGAAAAAATCGGAGGGCGCGGAGGCGGCCAAATCGAGGATCGCCTCGGCACCTTCGGCGTCGGCGACCATCAAATGCAGCCGCCCCGGCCGTATCTCCAGCTCGCCATAGACGGGGCGGCTTGGAATCGAGCCTTCTAACACTGACTTTGACCCTCGGCTCCGTTTTGGTTGGTTTGCAGGTTTGAACCCTGCTTGCGATATCTCACCGCGACCTATCCCCTGGCGGTGCGGCGCTTCTTTTCCGCATCAAAGAATGGCATTGAGTGGGCGACGCAGGGGATTTCACCGCTCGAATTCCGAACGGTCATCTTCACGCCGTCGACCGCGCAGTCGACCGGCATGCGGGCAATGCCGATGTTGTGCTTGTTGAGGCTGGAGTACATGCCGATCGTCACCACGCCGACCTTCTTGCCATCCTTGAGCAAGGGCGCGCCCTCTTCGGCCGGCGTCGTGCCTTCGAGCTTGACGCCATAGATCTTGAAGCGCTCCTTGCCCTTCAGCCGATAATGCTCCTCGGCGCCGCGGAAGCCCACCTTGCCGGGCGAGACGGTGAAGTCGAGCCCGAGCTCCCACAGCGTGTCGCCAGGACCTTCGTTCTCGAACGGATACTTCTCCGAATTGTCGTAAGGGAAGAACAGCAAGTAGCTTTCGGCCCTCAGCAGATCGAGCGTCGTGAACCGGCAAGGGATGATGCCCATGCCCGCGCCCTCCTCCAGGATCCGGTCCCAGATCGCAGGAGCATCCTGGCCGCGGCAGAAGATTTCATAGCCTCGCTCGCCGGTGTAGCCAGTGCGCGAGATCGTCACCGGCAGACCAAAAAGCGAGGTGTGCATATGGCTAAAATAGTTGAGGTTCCGGATACCTTCCACATGCTTGTTCAGGTAGTCGACGGCGAGCGGCCCCTGCAGCGAAAGGTCGTGGAGATTGTCATCAAAGCGGATGGCAACGTCGCGCCCGGTAGCCGCCATCGTGAGCTGTTCATGGGCGCCGCCCGAGCCGTGCACGACCATCCAGCTGTTCGGCCCCATGCGATAGATCACGCAGTCGTCGATGAACTTGCCGGCGTCGTTCAGCATGGTCGCGTATACTGAGCGGCCGGGCATGATCTTCTCGGCGTTGCGGGTCGTGGCGCGGTCGATGATGTGGCTGGCCGCGGGGCCGTTCAAATGCACCTTCTTCAAGCCGGAAACGTCCATGAGGCCGGCCTTGGTGCGGATCGCCAGATATTCGCGCTCCGGGTCGCCCGAATACTGCCAGGCGGTGCCCATGCCGCTCCAGTCTTCGAGCTTCGAACCAAGCGCGCGATGGCGATCGGCGAGCGTGGAGAATCTCCAGGAATTGGTCATTGCATTCCCCTTTTTTATACCAATTATTGAACCAGTTTGTGGGAAATGGTTGTTGAAATCAATACTCCTGTTAAAATTTTTTGCCTTAGGGCGAAAATGACTGATCAAGCACCCAGGCAGGCAAGAGCGAAAGGCCAACAGAAATGGACAGCAGGACACGTGCGCAAAACGCCAAATTGGCAATCGCGATCAGCTGACCGCCAAAAGGCCGCGGTCATCGGCAGCGGCTTGCGTGGCCAACCAGAACCATCGCAAATGGACGCGAACTTTCGGATGTCGAAAGGAACGTCGTTGATGTCATCGAAACACGAGGCTGCCTTGGCACTCATTGCGGATCATTCAATCACTGCCACGGTTCGTGTCGTGGTGGACACGCTGTTGGCGCGAATAACCTCTCAGCAATACACCACCGACGAACGACTGCCCTCGGAACGAACGTTGGCCGGTGAACTTGGCGTCGCCCGGAACACGGTTCGCGAAGCCCTGGACATACTTGAGAAACATGGCTTCATTCGCCGGCGTGCCGGGAGCGGCAGCTTCGTGAAGGGTCAGGCAGTCCTCGATGACGCGACAGGAGGTGTTGCCGCCGAGACGAGCCCGCTCGACCTCTTGGTGATGCGCGGAATCATCGAACCCGACATGATGCGGCTCGCCATCATCAACATGTCGCCGCGCGCCATTGAAGGACTGAGCGAGACCTTGTCGGCCATGGAAGGGGTTCAAACCGACGCGGCGGAGTTCGCCCGGCTCGAGGATGAATTCCACCGTCAGGTAGCTCGCGGCGCGGGAAATCCGCTGCTAACGTCATGCTACGATCTGTTGATCCAGGCTCGCCGCCAGAGCTTCCGCGCCGCGCTCAACCGGCGGCATCTGACACCCAGGCGGATACAGGACTACCAGCGCCGTTACAACACGCTGCTCAACGCGATCATCGCCCGGGATATCGAGAGTGCGGTTGAATTCACCAAGCTGCTGCTGATTGAGGAACAAAAGCTGCTTCTGCAGGAAGATTGAGCCTCGGCCAATCCGATTCGGGGTCAGTCCGATCCGACGGCGATGCTGAGCTCTCCGGAGACACTGGAATGGCGCTGATCCCACATCAGCCCAAGCGCGCGCATTTCGTCGCGCAACCGGGCGCCGTGCCTCTGCAGCCAAGCCGGAACCGACCCAAAGGCTACAATACGTGCTTGGCCATTCGTAATGCGTACGACGGGCCAGTCGCCGATCAGGGCGTTGTCATTCCCGAACAGATCCGAGCCCGCCCATTTCGCTATCCCGAACGCATGTTCGCCGAGCCCGCCATGCTTCATCGCTGCTAGAACCGAGACAGGCGCTGCCGTTCCAGCTTTCTCGACCGCTGCATGCCAGAGATCGAGCGTGGCAACGTATTCCCAGGAAACCGCGCTCCAGCTGTCCGGGAAACGCCGATTGTACTCCGCGTAGAACTCGGCTGGGCGATTGAAGAAGAAGGCCTTGTCGCGGAGCTCTGGATCGTCGAAGTCCGGGAACTGGAACAGAAAGCCCTCCATGAAATCGATCGATGTCCGGTCGACCAGCCGCCGATAATAGTCGGCGGTACAAGAAATGATCTGCCCCCGAAATCCCGACCGGAAAGCAGCCTCGGTCAGCGCGTGAACCATTGGCTCATAGCTCGTGCACCAACACAAAATGTCGGGACTGCCAGCCAGCATTGCACGCAGAATTTCGTCGGCGTTCGTGGCCTCCGGCGCGTAGCGGATCTCGCCCACCGACGCGATCCTCTCGGCCGCAAAGGCGGCGCGATAGGTAGCCAGCGAAGGCAGGCCCAGCGCATCCGTCTGGCTGCACATCGCCACGCGGCGCAGGTCGGGGCGGTTACGTGCAAGCCATTCGACGGCTGTGACGTTGTAGAGGGGATGGATCTCGCTGGGCGCGATCAGGTACGGTGTGTCGGGCGAAAGATCGCTCGGCAGCAGCGTCGAGGTCAGAATCTTGCGCGACATGAGATAGTCCTGGATCGGACGGAACGTGTCGCCTCCGTGCATCATCAGCAGCCCTACCCCATGATCCTGCACGAGGCGCCGAGCCCCTTCCGCCGCCCGATCGGGAACATAGCCGCAGTCCTCGGCCAACAGTTGGACGTTGTGCCGCGTCCCGCCGATGAGCATTCCGCCGGTGCGATTAATCCAATCCACCCAGATGCGGCAGCCGTTCAACCCTGGTAGCCCCCAAGAGCGAACAGGCCCGCTGAGCGGCCCAAGAAAGCCTACTTTGACCACACGTTGTGCACCGACGCCAAGCCGTTTGACCTGGGCGTTCACTGCAAGTCGTTGCACTAGGCTGCTGGCGTTCATGATGCGCTCCCTACCGACCGTCCGTCCATAAACCGAGGCCAATCCCGGCGCAAATTGATTTTCCTTCCATGAATATTAGTTGACAAGCTAGCCGTTTCGATCATAACTGGTTTGAACCAAAAGAACCAATCTATCAAAAACCGGTTCAGACCAATGGGAGAATCATAATGAAGAAACGCATTGCCGTTATCGGTGCTGGTCCGTCCGGCTTGGCTCAGCTGCGCGCCTTCGCGTCCGCGGCACAGAAAGGCGCAGAGATTCCCGAGATAGTCTGCTTCGAAAAGCAGAAGGATTGGGGAGGGTTGTGGAACTACACCTGGCGCACGGGTCTGGACGAATTTGGCGAACCCGTTCACGGCTCGATGTATCGCTATCTCTGGACTAACGGCCCCAAGGAAGGTCTGGAATTCGCCGACTACTCCTTCGAGGAGCATTTTGGCAAACAGATCGCGTCCTATCCGCCCAGGGCCGTGCTGTTCGACTACATTGAAGGGCGCGTGAAGAAGGCCGGTGTCCGCCCGTGGATCCGATTTTCCACCGTTGTCAGGTATGTGACCTGGAGCCCGGAGACCCGCAAGTTCACCGTGCGTGTGCACGATCTTCCCAAGGATCGATCCTACTCGGAAGAGTTCGACCACGTCGTCGTCGCGTCGGGCCATTTTTCGACACCGAACGTTCCCGAATTCCCCGGCTTTGACACATTCAACGGTCGCATTCTCCATGCGCACGACTTCCGCGACGCACGCGAGTTTATCGGTCAGGACATACTGATTGTCGGAACCAGCTACTCAGCCGAGGATATCGGTTCGCAGTGCTGGAAGTACGGTTGCAAGTCGGTCACGGTCAGCCATCGCACCGAGCCGATGGGCTTCAAGTGGCCGCCCAACTGGAAAGAGGTGCCGCTGCTGACCAAGGTCGAGGGTAACATCGCAACCTTCAAGGACGGCTCGACCGCGACCGTGAACGCGATCATCCTCTGTACCGGCTACAAGCACCATTTCCCGTTCATGCCCGACGATTTGCGACTGCGCACTGCGAACAGGCTGGCCACGGCTGACCTCTACAAAGGCGTGGTCTACGTCCACAATCCGGCGCTGTTTTATCTCGGCATGCAGGACCAGTGGTACACCTTCAATATGTTCGATGCGCAGGCATGGTGGGTGCGTGACGCAATCCTCGGCAGGATCAAGGTGCCTGCCTCGAAGAACGAACTGATCGCCGATGTCGAAAAGCGGGTCGCGGCCGAAGACGCTGGGGAGGATAGCTATGACGCCATCCGCTACCAGGGCGACTACGTCAAGGAATTGATCGCCGAGACCGACTATCCAAGTTTTGACGTTGACGGCGCCAACGAAGCTTTCTTCCAATGGAAGAAGCACAAGATCAAGGACATCATGGGGTTCCGGGACAATAGCTACAAGTCCGTGATGACCAGTTCCATGGCGCCGAAGCATCACACGCCGTGGAAAGACGCGCTGGACGATACGATGCAGAGCTATCTGCGCAACTGAACTTACGTTGCGCAGCGACTTGTCCGGAGCCCCGCTGACGGTCACTTCCGTGCCGTGTTCAGTGAGGTTCCGGGCAGAGGAGAAGAACACCCGCTCCGTTGTTCGCCAAGAAGAGAATGGCAGCTGATGAGGAGGGAGCCGGCATGCTGACTGCTCAGACCGCACACAGGTCGTTTAGTTTCTACCTCTTACCCAACTTCTCGCTTCAAGCTTTCTCTTGCGCAGTGGAAGTATTGCGGTTGGCCAATGAGGCGATCGGCAGGAACGTCTACAGCTGGCAAGTCATATCGGAGGACGGGCAACCGACAATGTCGAGTTGCCGAATGACCGTCGGCATCGACTCCTCGTTGAGAACTGAACGCGAGAGGACCCAAAAGTCAAACTTCACGTCAGCCGCCGTGATTTGCGGCGGCAGCGCCGTCCCGCGCCCAAACAGGCAACTCGATGCCTGGCTAAGGGAATGCCGCATGCGTCGCATTCCCCTCATTTGCATCGGCAGCGGCACCATCGTCGTTGCGCGGGCCGGACTGGCGGACGGGCGCCGGTGCGCCGTTCACTGGGAACAGCTTCCGCTCTTTTGCGAGCAGTTTCCGGGCATAGAGTCCACTCAGACGGCCTTTGAACATGATGGAGATCTGCATACCTGCTCGGGTGGGGATGCATCTTTCGACATGTTTCTCCACCTGGTTGAACGTGACCATGGTTCAGCCATCGTCAATCGCATCTGCGAAAAAGCCATCGCTTACCGAATGCGTTCGGCGGGAGAGCGACAGCGCCTGCCCCTTCATTCTCGCGTCAAGCTCAACCACAAGGCAGTGATGAAGGTCATTGGCCTGATGGAGGCAAGCTTGGATGATCCTATGCCGGTCGACGATCTTGTGGCGTTAAGCGGAATATCGCGACGGCAGATGGAAAGGCTTTTCGACAGAGAGTTGGGACGCTCTCCGAACCGATACTACATGGAACTGCGCCTAGAGCGCGCGCAGTTGCTTCTTGTGAGCACAAACTTGCCGGTCGTGGAGGTTGCCGTGGCTTGCGGTTTTATCTCGCCGTCGCACTTTTCCAAAGTCTATCGCGAAGCCTACGGATGCGCTCCGCATCAGACACGATTGGCTGCCCGTGCGGACGGGCGTGTCGATCTGATGGATCCGGCGCTGCTGGGATTGGACTGCACCGAAGTACCCCAACACAGGTTGTCGATGACGGCGTAGCCGACGAAGCAGCTGAGGCCAGCCTCAGTGAGGAGGTAACGATGCTGAACACGATCTACCCTCCCGTCCGCGGTGGACCGCCGCAGGCGAGCCGCATCATCCGTCGCGGGGGATTGACCCTGCCCGCCGGCACCGAGCGCTACATCGTTGGCGGCGCCGGAGCGATGCTGATCGACATTGAGGCAGGCGACAGCATCACCGTAACGAATGATGAGGGCGGCCAAATCTGCGAGGTCGTCGTGGCCGACGCGTCGGGCAGCATTGACGCCGGCATCGTCGGCCATGGTCCGAACTCGGATGCTGCTGGTTTGAAGGCGCTGCTAACCAGTCAGGACGGCAGCCTGCAACGGCTGCGCAAGGCACTGGAGATCCGTGGTATCGACCTCGCCGCGGCGGGCGGGCTTCGTTTCTTCGACGCGACAACGCCGCCGAAGACCAAAGTCGAGCTGACCGTCCAGCGCGGCGGCTGGCTCGTCATCGCCGCGCCAGGAACCGACATGGCGCCGGACGACCAGAAGACTGCGACGCCGCTGATCGTCCACGTGCGGCGCGCGACGGTGCGCTTGCGTGAAACCTCCCGGGATTTGCCCGATCCGCTTGCCGATCCGGTTCTCGATCTTCGCGTGCACTCCTCGACGGCAGAGGCCTATTTCGTCAAGGCCGGGGACTACATTCAGATCATCGATGTCGACGGACGCCAGTGCACCGATTTCCAGTGCTTCTCAGCGCGCAAATTGGACAAGGGAAAGGAGCATGCGCTCGACGTCACGGCCACGCGCAGCGCGATGGGGCATGCCTATCCGTTGCCTGGCCTGCATTCGAAGTACTACGATCAGGACTTCCTGCCGCTGGTCGAGGTCGTGCAGGACACTTGCGGTCGGCACGACGCCTTCTCGCTGGCATGCTATGCGAAATATTACGACGATATCGGCTATCCCGGCCATATCAACTGCACGGAAAACTTCAACAAGGCGCTCGGCTCATACCGCGTCGGTCCGCGCGGCGGCTGGATGGCGGCCAACTTCTTCTTCAATACCGGGGTCGACGCGCATGGCGTCATGTATGCAGACGAGCCGTGGTCGCGGCCAGGCGACTACGTGCTCTTGCGGGCGCTGACCGACCTCGTCTGCGTCAACTCCGCCTGCCCTGACGACACGACGGCGGCCAATGGCTGGAATCCAACCGACATCCATGTGCGCACCTATTCAGGGGCGGAGAAATTCCAACGCGCCGTGGCGATCCGCGCCACTCCCGATTCGGAGCCGAAGATGACCAAGGAAACCGGGTTTCACGACCGCCTGTCCAAGCTGACCCGCAACTTCGTGGAATATCGCGGCTACTGGCTGGCCAACAGCTACGTAGAAGCCGGGCCGATCGAGGAGTACTGGGCTTGCCGGCAGAAGTCGGTGCTGATGGACCTTTCCGCCCTGCGCAAGTTCGAGGTGACGGGACCGGATTCGGAAGCGCTGCTCCAGTACACGCTGACGCGTGACGTGAAGAAGCTGGCGGTTGGCCAGATCGTTTATACCGCCATGTGCTACGAGCATGGCGGCATGATTGACGACGGCACGTTGTTCCGTCTCGGTCAGGACAATTTCCGATGGGTCGGCGGCGACGAGTATTCGGGCATATGGCTGCGCGAACAGGCGGAAAAGCTCGGCCTCAACGTCCTGGTCCGCAGTTCCACCGATCAGTTGCACAACATTGCCGTACAAGGGCCGGAAAGCCGTGAGCTGGTGAGAAAGGTGGTCTGGACGCCGCCGCATCAGCCGTCGATCGCCGAACTCGGCTGGTTCCGTTTCACCCTTGGCCGCATCGGTGATGACCAGGGCCTACCTGTCGTGCTGTCGCGTACCGGCTACACGGGCGAGTTGGGCTACGAGGTCTGGTGCCATCCCAAGCACGCGGGCGAGGTCTTCGACGCGATCTGGGCCGAGGGGCCGGCACACGGATTGACGCCCATGGGCCTGGCCGCCCTCGATATGGTTCGGATCGAGGCCGGATTGATCTTCGCCGGCTATGACTTCTCTGATCAGACCGACCCGTTCGAGGCGGGCATCGGCTTCACCGTGCCGCTCAAGTCCAAGCCCGACGATTTCATCGGGCGCGACGCGCTGATCCGGCGCAAGGAGCATCCATCGCGCAAGATGGTCGGGCTTGACATCGAAGGGGCCGTCGCGGTCGGCCATGGCGACTGCATCCACCTTGGGCGCGCGCAGATCGGCGAGGTCACATCGTCAACGCGTTCGCCGATCCTCGGCAAGAACATTGCGTTGGCGCGCATCGACGTGGCCCATGCCGATGTCGGCACGCAGGTCGAGATCGGCAAGCTCGACGGCCACCAGAAGCGGCTGCCGGCCACGATCGTCCCGCTATCGCACTATGATCCCAAGAAAACCCGTCCGCAGTCCTGACGCATATGGAACCAGTAGCAGCCAAGGAAACTCTTCTTGCGCAGATCGGCGGCGAAACAGCTTTGCGCGGTCTGGTCGATTGCTTCTACGACCTGATCGAGACCGACCCCCGCGGAGAGCCTTTGCTGCGATTGCATTTTCGCGGACACGGCGTCAACCACGCCCGCGAGGAACAGTTCAACTTTCTGTGCGGCTTTCTCGGCGGGCGTCGTCACTATCTGGAAAAGCACGGGCACATGGACGTCCGTCTCATGCACGCGCATGTGTCGATCTCGGCGGGCGACGCCGAGGACTGGCTGGCTCTCATGGATCGAGCCATGACCGAAATGCGGCTTTCAGGCCCGCATGTAGACAAGATGCGCCTGGCATTCCGCCGCGTCGCACTGGCGCTGATCAATGATCTCGGGGAATGGGGGGTGGGAAGCGCTTGACGACATGGAGGATCGTCGACAGTCTTTATTGAAGTGAACAAAACAAGACTGACAGGAAAGAAAATAACCGGCAAAGCGAAGCCGGACCGCAGGAACACTCAACCTCAAACAATGGGATGAAAAGCTATGAGCGCTTTTTCGGACACCTACGCGGAGGCAGCCGCGGGACAGTTACATAGAAGTATTGACTGGCGAGGCGCCTTCTGGGTGGCAAGCGGCGTCCCCGCCCTCGTTCTGTTCTCGATCGGCGGTATCGCTGGAACGACTGGCAAGCTGGCCTTTCTGATCTGGACCGTGTCCATGATCATGGGTTTCCTGCAGTCGTTCACATACGCCGAAATCGCCGGTCTGTTTCCCAACAAGTCCGGCGGCGCTTCGGTTTATGGCGCCACCGCCTGGCTGCGTTATTCGAAGTTCATCGCGCCATTGTCGGTGTGGTGCAACTGGTTCGCCTGGTCGCCGGTGCTGTCGCTCGGCTGTTCCATCGCAGCCGCCTACATCCTCAATGCGCTGGCGCCGATCCCGGTCTTCTCCGAGACCTCGCCGGAGGTGGCCGCCTACATCGCGGCGCATGCCGGAACGGCGCCCGCCGACGCCATCACGGCAGTGACGGCTGCCGCAACGCCTGCGATCCGCACCTGGTCGCTCTTCAGCCACACGCTTGGGCCTGTCAGTTTCTCATTGAACGCGACCTTCTTCATCGGCGCGCTGCTGATGCTGATCATCTTCGCCATCCAGCATCGCGGCATCCTGGGCACCGCCAGCGTGCAGAAGTATATCGGCCTGCTCGTCATCATCCCGATGCTGATCGTCGGTGTCGTGCCGATCTTCACCGGCCAGATCGACTGGGCGAATTTCTCGCCTCTGGTCCCGCTGGCCGCCGCCTACGCGCCCGACCCAGGCTCATGGAACATCGCCGGATGGACGCTGGCGCTCGGCGGCATGTTCATCGCGGCATGGTCGACCTACGGCTTCGAGACTGCCGTCTGCTACACGTCGGAGTTCAAGAACCCCGGCACCGACACCTTCAAGGCGATCTTCTATTCCGGCCTGCTCTGCATGCTTCTGTTCATCCTGGTGCCTTTCACCTTCCAGGGCGTGCTTGGCCTCAACGGCATGCTGGCAACGCCAATCGTGGATGGCTCGGGCGTCGCCGACGCGTTGGCCGGCATGGTCGGCGGCGGTAACCTGATCCACAGCCTGCTTGTCATGCTGATGATCCTGGCGCTGGTGCTCTGCATCATGACGGCGATGGCCGGCTCCTCGCGCACGCTCTACCAGGGCTCGGTCGACGGCTGGCTGCCGCGTTATCTAAGCCACGTCAACGAGCACGGCGCGCCGACACGGGCGATGTGGACCGACTTGATCTTCAACCTGATCGTGCTGGCAATCGCCTCGGCCGACGCGACCAGCTTCTTCTTCATCCTCGCGGTGTCGAACTGCGGCTATATCATCTTCAACTTCCTCAACCTCAACGCCGGCTGGATCCACCGGATCGACAACGGCCATATCGAGCGGCCCTGGAAGGCACCGACCTGGTTGCTGGGGATCGGGGCGATATTCGCCTATGTCAACGCCATCTTCATGGGTGCCGGTGCCAAGGTCTGGAATCCGATGGCGCTGTGGGCCGGCCTGATAACCGCGGCACTGATCCTCCCGGTATTCTGCTTCCGGCATTACATCCAGGACGGCGGCAAGTTCCCCGATCACATGCTGGACGATCTCGGCATGAAGGCCACCGATCTCAGAGCCAAGAAGGCCGGAATCTTGCCTTACGCGACGCTGGTGGCTGGCGTTATCGTGGTGCTGATCGCCAACCGGATCTTCGTACTGTGATCGGCGACAGCCCGATCATCTTCGAACCGGGAAACGTTCCCTCCTCACGGCCGCGTTGAACCGCGGTTGCTTAGTCACCGCCTGCAAGGCCGGGCGGTGACTTCTTTTTGGATCCGTGGAAGGCCCGGCGTAGCCGCCCGCCAACTGATCGAGGCAGACTAGGCGAAAATCTCTTTTTCTTCATATGAATTTTTTTTTCCTTATAGTTGACTTTCAGCCCAAATAATTGCAAGGTTTCGCAACTTGATTTGCGACGTTCGACGGCAAAGCGATGCCGTATTTCATTCTCTAGGAGAGAGGCGATGGCTGAGGTGATCGATGGCAAGGCTGTTGCCGCCGATGTGATCGCAAAGGTCACTAGCGCGAGCAGCGTCCTGGCCGCTTCGAAGAATGTAACGCCTGGTCTTGCGGTCATCATCGTCGGGGAGGATCCGGCAAGCCAGGTCTATGTGGCCGCGAAGTCGCGTACAGCGAAGGAATGCGGCTTCAATTCGCTGCAACATACGCTGCCCACGGACACCAGCGAAGCCCACCTGATCGACCTTATCGACATTATGAATCATGACCGTACGATCCATGGCATTCTGGTGCAGCTGCCGCTTCCGGATCACATCGATGCGGGCAAGGTCATCCAGGCGATTGCGCCAGAGAAGGACGTCGACGGCTTCCACTTTGTCAATGTCGGCAAGCTTGGCACCGGCGAGCTCGATACGGCTTTCGTACCCTGCACACCGGCGGGCTCGATGCTGCTGATCGAGCACGTGCATGGCAAGGATCTTTCCGGTCTCAATGCAGTCGTCGTCGGCCGCTCCAATATCGTTGGCAAGCCGATGGCCAACCTTCTGCTTGCCGCGAACGCCACCGTCACCGTTGCCCATAGCCGGACGAAGAATCTGCCCGAGCTTTGTCGTGGCGCTGACATCCTCGTCGCGGCGGTGGGCCGGCCGGAAATGATCAGGGGTGAGTGGGTGAAGCCAGGCACCACTGTGATCGATGTGGGTATCAACCGCGTCGCCGCGCCGGAGAAGGGCAATGGCAAGAACCGCCTGGTCGGCGACGTCGCCTACGCCGAGGCGGCGGACCATGCCGGCGCGATCACACCCGTGCCCGGCGGCGTCGGTCCAATGACGATCGCGCTTCTGATGGCCAATACTCTGACCTCAGCCTACCTCGCCAGCAACCTGCCGAGGCCACAGTTCTAGAACCGCAGCATGCATTTCCGACAACCCAATCTTCGAGGCAAATGACCATGGCCGAATTCAAAACCGACATCGAGATCGCGCGCGCCGCCAGGAAGAAACCGATCCAGGAGATCGGCGCCAAGATCGGCATCCCGAACGAGCACCTTTTGCCTTACGGCCACGACAAGGCGAAGGTCTCGGCCGAATTCATCAAGTCGGTGAAGGGCAACAAGGACGGCAAGCTGATCCTGGTCACCGCCATCAACCCGACGCCGGCCGGTGAAGGCAAGACGACCACGACCGTCGGCCTCGGCGACGGCCTGAACCGCATCGGCAAGAAGGCGGTCGTGTGTATCCGCGAAGCCTCGCTCGGTCCGAATTTCGGCATGAAGGGCGGTGCGGCCGGCGGCGGTCTGGCTCAGGTCGTGCCGATGGATGACATGAACCTCCACTTCACCGGCGACTTCCACGCCATCACCACAGCCCACAACCTGCTTTCGGCGCTGATCGACAACCACATCTACTGGGGCAACGAACTCGGCATCGACATCCGCCGCGTGGCCTGGCGCCGCGTCATGGACATGAACGACCGGGCGCTGCGCGAGATCATCTGCTCGCTGGGCGGCGTCGCCAACGGCTTCCCGCGCGAGGCCGGCTTCGACATCACCGTCGCCTCCGAAGTGATGGCGATCCTGTGCTTGGCCACCGACCTCAAGGACCTCGAGAAGCGCCTCGGCGACATCATCGTCGCCTACCGCCGCGACAAGTCGCCGGTCTATGCCCGCGACCTCAAGGCCGACGGCGCCATGGCCGTGCTCTTGAAGGACGCCATCCAGCCCAACCTGGTGCAGACGCTGGAGAACAACCCGGCCTTCGTGCATGGCGGCCCGTTCGCCAACATCGCGCATGGCTGCAACTCGGTCGTCGCCACCACGACGGCGCTGAAGCTCGCCGACTACGTCGTCACCGAAGCCGGCTTCGGCGCCGACCTCGGCGCTGAGAAATTCTTCGACATCAAGTGCCGCAAGGCCGGGCTCCACCCGGCGGCGGCCGTCATCGTCGCCACCGTGCGCGCCATGAAGATGAATGGCGGCGTCAAGAAGGAAGACCTCGGCAAGGAGAACATCGAGGCGGTCAGGAAGGGCTGCCTCAACCTCGGCCGCCACATCGAGAACGTGCACCAGTTCGGCGTGCCGGTGGTGGTGGCGATCAACCACTTCACCACCGACACCGACGCCGAGATCAGGGCGCTGAAGGATTTCGTCGCCTCGATGGGTGCGGATGCGATCCTGTGCAAGCACTGGGCGCAAGGCTCCGCCGGCATCGAGGACCTGGCCCACAGAGTGGTCAAGCTTGCCGAATCCGGTGCCTCGCAATTCTCGCCGCTCTATCCCGACGAGATGCCGCTGTTCGAGAAGGTCAACACCATCGTCAAGCGCATCTACCGCGGCGACGAGGCGATCGCCGACAAGTCGATCCGCGACCAGCTACATGCCTGGGAGCAGGCCGGCTACGGCCACCTACCGGTCTGCATGGCCAAGACCCAGTATTCGTTTTCGACCGACCCGAACCTGCGCGGCGCGCCGACCGGCCACACCGTGCCGGTGCGCGAGGTCAGGCTTTCGGCCGGCGCCGGCTTCGTCGTCATCATCTGCGGCGAGATCATGACCATGCCCGGCCTGCCCAAGGCACCGTCCTCGGAAAAGATCTTCCTCAACGAGCAGGGTCAGATCGAAGGCCTGTTCTGAAATCCGTACTCCCCAAGACGCTAGATCACGGAGCGCCCTTCAAGTCTTGGCACATCGTGCCAAGACTTTCTTTTTTGCCAGGATGTCCGCTAGTCTAGATCAGTTCATCGTTCCACGGAAACGCTGAACTGCTCTAACTATTTGTTTTCACGCAATTCCGGACGGAAAACCGTTACACACTTTTCCTGGAATTGCTCCAAAGCGCGTCACGCTGAAACGGGTTCAGGCGACGCGCCTTAAGCTTTGTTTTTATGCTGTCGTTTTCGCAAAACCGCTGCGCAGTTTTGTGCGATATGCATTGAGGCAAGCAGTGACAGCGCCGCTGCGCGGTCAATGCGCAACGGCGAACGCCACGCCGAAACGGTTTTTTCTCGGTAAAGGTTCGATCGGCTCGGCAGGATTATGCGGCGTGAGCCAACGACGCCTGAACCCCGTATTCAAGGGCGGAGTCCAGAATCGTATGCCAAAGGCTGTCGGCGAAGCTGGTGAAGACAAGCATGTTGAAGATAGCGTGCCCGTCCGTGCTATCCGCCCCGCGCCATATATTCATCGCCGTGTGGTCGATCGAGGTTGTCGCCGCGGCGCCCGGAGGGAACGCCCTGTCATCCAGATCCAACGAGCAAAACTTCGCCAGCGCCTGACGGACGCGGGGCCCGCCAATCCGGATCAGGCAGCGCCCATCTGACTGGTCGGAGAGAGACGCGACGCTGGCGAAGGCCTCTGACAGTTTGGCAAATTGATCCTCTGCCGATTGCGCAGAAAAGGCGATGAACTGGTCCGGGCCTGACCAGATCAGCGTAGCGTGCCGACCCATTGCGGCACTGGGAGAGGTCGGAGGCTCAATGCCGAACACCTTCTTGGCTGCCTTCGCGGTCCCGGCCGCTCTGCCACGCCGCGTCATGACCTGAACCAGGCTGATGTCGCGCACCTCCTCCAGCGTAACGCCCACTTGCGTACCGGTCACGCCGTGGTGACCAGGGACGAGCGCGCTCTCCAGCGGCGATTGGGTGTTCCAGGAAAATTCAGCCACGCTGACGTACTCCTTCTGGATCGTAGAAGACGGGGCTGCAGATCTCGGCTTCGTAATCCTCGCTCCGCATGGGATCATGGATGCGGACGATCTCACCAATTCGCTCGCGCCCGCGTTCGACCAGACCAAGGCCGATCCATTGGTCAAGCATCGGCGAGAAGCAGACCGATGTGACGTAGCCCTGGTCCGTTTGCGGACCTGGGCTCGCCCCTTTGGGTATGACGTGTGCGCCAGAACGCAGGCGGCGTGCCCGGTCGAGCGGCTTTATGCCGACGACAACCTGGCGGTTCGGAGCCGTCAACGCCTCGCGGCCAGCCATGACGCGCCCGATAAAGTCCTTCTTCTTGGACATCATCTTGCCAAGGCCGAGATCATCGGCCGTGGTTGTGCCGTTGAGCTCGGGGCCGGCGACATGCCCCTTCTCGATGCGCATGACGCCGAGCGCTTCGGTTCCGTAGGGCGTCACGCCGTAGGGTCTGCCGGCGATCATCAGGTTCTCGGCCATCGCCGCGCCGTAGCGCGCCGGCACCGAGATCTCGAAGGCCATTTCGCCTGAGAACGAGATGCGGAACAGGCGAGCGGTCACACCTCCGCGCAGCTTGACCTCCCGGGCGCCCATGAACGGGAAGCCCTCGTTGGTGAGATCCTCCGACGGATCGGCCAGAGCCTGCAGCAGTTTGCGGGTGTTCGGACCGGCGATAGAGAACTGCGCCCACTGGTCGGTGGCGCTGGTCAGCTGCACATCGAGCTCCGGGAACAGCACCTGGCGGCAGAATTCGAGATGCTGCATCACCGGCCCGGCCTTGGCCGTGGTCGTGGTCAGAAAGTAATGGTCTTCGGCCAGACGCGACGTCGTCCCATCGTCCATGACGATGCCGTCTTCGCGCAGCATCAGACCATAGCGCGCCTTGCCCACCGCGAGCGAGGAAAAGGCATTGATATAGACGCGATCGAGGAACACGCCTGCGTCGGCGCCGCGGACGTCAACCTTACCGAGCGTGGAGACGTCGCAGAAGCCAACACCGTTGCGCACGGCCAGCACTTCACGGGTGACCGATTCCAACCAGTCTTTCTCGCCGGCGCGCGGATACCATTGCGCGCGCTTCCAGAGGCCCGTGTCGACAAACACTGCACCCTGTTTAGCGGCCCAACGATGCGATGGCGTGAGCCGGGTGGCATGGAAATTCTCGCCGCGGTGGTGACCGGCGAAGGCACCAATAGCGACGGGCGCGTATGGCGGACGGTAGATCGTCGTGCCGGTCTCGGGAATGGTGCGACCGCTTGCTTCCGCCATGATGGCGAGGCCGTTGATATTGGACGTCTTGCCCTGGTCGGTAGCCATGCCGAGTGTCGTGTAGCGTTTCAGATGCTCGACGCTCTCGAAGCCTTCCCGCTGCGCCAGCGTCACGTCCGATGCGGTAACGTCGTGCTGGAAGTCGACGAAGGCCTTGCCCTTGCCTTTAACATGCCAGAGCGGCGCGATCGCATAGACCTCATCGTCCGCCTTAGATGCCTCTCCCGGCTTGCCGGCAGCACCGCATTCGGCGGCCGCCTCGGCTCCCGCGCGATGGCCTTCGCGAAGGCAGGCGCCGAGCGAGAGCTCGCCATTGGCGGCACCGGCCGTGGCCATCCCCTTCGGCGCGTTGCCCGGCACGAATGCCGCGATATCCTCGCGCCAGGTCGGCTTGCCACGATGGAAGCAAGACAGACCGACATTTGGGTTCCATCCCCCCGAAACAGCGAGGCAGTCCGTATCGATACGCTGCGTTAGGCCATTCTTGTCGTTGGTCACGACGATGCTGCGCACACCGTCAACGCCGCCCTTGACGTCGGATACGACCCCGGCGAGCACGCGCAGATCGTAAGTATCGACAAGTCTCTGGTATTGCGCCGGCACCTCATTGCGGGGGTCGATTACCGCCACGACGTGGGCACCGGCCCGCTCGATGGTCTCGACCGTGCGCCAGCCATCATCATTGTTGGTAAACAACGCCACACGCTTACCTGGCAGAGCCGCAAAACGATTGACATAGGTCCGGACGGCGGATGCCATCATCACGCCTGGCCGATCATTGCCAGAAAAAACGATCGGCCGCTCAATCGCGCCGGCGGTCACCACCGACCGCTTGGCAACGATGCGCCAAATCCGCTGCCGCACCTGATGACGATCCGGCATAGCGACGTTGTCGCTGACGCGCTCGAGCGCGGCGTAGGTGCCACCATCATAGACGCCGAACAGGGCCGTCCTGGTCATGACACGGACATTGGGCAAAGAAACGAGTTCGCGAGTCGCGCCGCGCAGCCATTCCCTGGCATCCAGGCCATCGATCTCGCCGCCGTCACTAAGCAGACGGCCGCCAATCAGGGTATCTTCTTCAACGAGAATGACGCGCGACCCGGCGCGGCCGGCGGCGAGCGCCGCCGACAGGCCGGCGGGACCGGCACCGACCACGAGCACGTCACAATGGGCCCAAGCCTTGTCGTAGTGGTCTGGGTCCGGCAATTCGGCGCTCTTGCCGAGGCCTGCAGCGCGGCGGATCATCGGCTCGTAGATGGACTCCCAGAACTTCGCCGGCCACATGAAGGTCTTGTAGTAGAAGCCGGCAACGAAGATCGGGGCGAACAACTGGTTGACCGACAGGAAGTCGCGACGCAGCGACGGCCAGCGGTTCTGGCTGTTCGCGATCAATCCGTCATAGAGTTCCTGCGTGGTCGCGCGCGTGTTCGGCTCGCGCCTGGCACCGGAGCGCATCTCGACGAGCGCGCTCGGCTCCTCCGAGCCGGCGGTGACGATGCCGCGCGGGCGGTGATACTTGAACGACCGCCCCACGAGCTTGACGCCGTTGGCGACGAGCGCGGAAGCCAGCGTGTCCCCGGCAAACCCGGTCATGGTCTTGCCGTCGAATGAAAACTGGAGCGGCGACCGGCGGTCGATGATGCCGTCGCTAGGCAGCCGGTGCGACTGGCTGGCGGGCGTGACGCCTGCGCGGGCATTGGCTTCCATCGGCGCTGTCCTGGCGAGCGGTTCGGATTGCGAATAGCCCGACATCGTCATTCTCCTGCCCGCACCGCCGAGGCAGCGCCCGCACCCGGAGCCGCCGTCACGGAAATAAACTCATGAGTGACGGTGTTGCGCTCGGCCACCAGCCAGGAACGGCAGCCGCCGCCGTGGTACCAATATTCGCGCATCACACCCGCTACGTTGTCGCGCAAGTAGACGTAGTCGTAGAACGCATCCTCGACACGGTCGGGGCTTTCACGGCCATCGACGGCGAAGTTGGGCCGCTCGGGCGAAGCATCGCCAAGATAGGTGAACTCGCCGTTTTCGCGTTCGCCGCAGAAGGGACATGCAATTCGCATTCCGCCAGTCTCGCTTTTCAGTGAAGGTTCGGCTGGGCACCTTGGCCCTTTTCATCGATCATCGCGCCGCGGCGAAACCGGTCAAGCCGGAACAGCGCGGCCTCGGGATGCGCCTCGTCGCGCGCCAGCAGATGGGCGAAGACGAGACCCGATGCCGGCGTCGCCTTGAAGCCGCCATAGCACCAGCCGGCGTTGAGGTAGAGGCCGTCGATCGGGCTCTTGTCGATGATCGGCGAGCCGTCCATCGACATGTCCATGATACCGCCCCATTGCCGCAGCATGCGCACGCGGCCGATCATCGGCATGATGGCCATGCCGCCCTCGCAGACATCCTCCATGACCGGCATGTTGCCGCGCTGGGCGTAGGAGTTGTAGCCGTCGAGATCGCCGCCAAAGACCAGCCCGCCCTTGTCGGACTGGCTGACGTAGAAGTGGCCGGCGCCGAAAGTGATGACGCCCGGGATCAGGGGCTTGATCGCTTCGGACACGAAGGCCTGCAGCACATGGCTTTCGATCGGCAGCCGCAGTCCCGCCATCGCCGCGACGCGCGACGAAGAGCCGGCGACTGCCATGCCGACCTTGCCGGCGCCGATACGGCCGCGGGTAGTCTCGACACCGGTCACCTTGCCGTTGGCGTCGCGCACAAAGCCGGTGACCTCGCAGTTCTGGATGATGTCGACGCCGCCTTCACTGGCAGCGCGCGCATAGCCCCAGACGACCGCATCGTGGCGGGCGGTGCCTGCGCGGCGCTGCAAGAGGCCACCCATGATTGGGAAGCGGGCGTTGTCGTAGTTCAGGAACGGCAGTTCCTTGCGGATCTGCACTGCGTTGAGGAGTTCGGCGTCGATGCCGTTGATGCGCATGGTGTTGCCGCGCCGGGCGAAGGCATCGCGCTGGGCGTCGGAGTGATAAAGGTTGATGATGCCGCGCTGGCTGACCATCGTATTGTAGTTGAGGTCCTGCTCCATGCGCTCCCACAGCTTCATCGACAATTCGTAGAAGCCGGTGTTGCCGGGCAGGCCGTAATTGGAGCGGATGATAGTGGTGTTGCGGCCGGCATTGCCGGAGCCGATCCAGCCCTTCTCCAGCACCGCGACATTGCGGATGCCGTATTCGTGGGCGAGGAAATAGGCCGTCGCCAGTCCGTGGCCGCCGCCGCCGATGATGACGACATCATAGCGGCTCTTGGGTGCCGGATCGCGCCATGCCCGCGTCCAACCCTTGTGGCCGGACAGTGCGGCACGCGCCAGGGAGAAGATCGAGTATTTCATCGCGTCAAATTCCGCCGTTTAGTCTTGGAGCGACCTCGCTGGTCGTTCGAAAATCGCTCCGCCGGGAGTAAGGGGCGAGCGGCGGAGCGATTTTCTACGCGGACTCAGACGTCCAGCGTGTGGTCGCGCTCCCACTGCGTGAAGTGCGAAGCGTAGGAGTTCCACTCCTGGGTCTTGAGCTTGATGTAGGCGGCGGAAAATTCCTCACCCATCGCTGCTTTCAACTCGGCGTCATCGTCATAGGCGCGAAGCGCGTCGAGCAGATTGAGCGGCAGCTTGGCGCCATGCGTGACGGTGTGCCCGTCCTTGTACATGTCGATGTCGCTGCGTTGGCCTGGATCAGCCTTGGTGCGGATGCCGCTGAGGCCGGCGGCGATGATGGCTGCCTGCATCAGGTAGGGGTTGGCGGCGCCATCTGGCAGACGCAGCTCGAAGCGGCCGGGGCCAGGCACGCGCACCATGTGGGTGCGGTTGTTGCCGGTCCAGGTCACCGTGTTCGGCGCCCAGGTCGCGCCCGAGATGGTGCGCGGCGCATTGATGCGCTTGTAGGAATTGACCGTCGGGTTGGTGATCGCCGCCAGTGCCGAGGCATGCTTCATGATGCCGCCCAGGAAGTGCCTGCCCTTTTCCGACAGACCCAACTCCATTTCCTTGTCGGCGAAAGCATTGGTCTTGCCGGTGAGATCCCATACCGAGATATGGGCATGGCAACCACTGCCCGTGAGGCCCTGGAAGGGTTTCGGCATGAAAGTCGCGCGGAGACCATGTTTCTCCGCAATGGACTTGACCATGAACTTGAAGAAGGAATGCTTGTCGGCTGTGGCCAGGACATCGTCGAATTGCCAGTTCATCTCGAACTGGCCATTCGCATCCTCATGGTCATTCTGATAGGGCTGCCAGCCAAGGTCGAGCATGGCATCGCAGATTTCGGCGATCACATCGTAGCGGCGCATCACCGCCTGCTGGTCGTAGCAGGATTTCGACGCCGTATCGTACTCGTCGCTGATCTGCTTGCCGTCGGGCGTGACAAGGAAGAATTCCGGCTCGACGCCGGTCTTCACGCGCATGCCTTCCTTGGCGGCTTCGGCAACGAGCCGCTTCAGGGTGTTGCGCGGCGCCTGGCCGACACCCTTGCCCTCCATCAGGCAGTCGGAAGCAAGCCAGGCGACTTCCGGCTTCCACGGCAGTTGGATCACCGAAGAAGCATCCGGCACCGCCAGCATGTCGGGGTGCGCCGGCGTCAGGTCAAGCCAGGTGGCGAAGCCGGCGAAGCCTGCGCCCTCCTTCTGCATGTCCCCGATGGCCTGCGCCGGCACCAGCTTTGCGCGCTGGCCGCCGAACAGATCCGTATACGAGACCATGAAATACTTGACGTTGCGAACCCTTGCGAACTCTTGGAGATCAGCCCCCTCAGACTGATCGATTTTGGCTTCAAAGGCCTTATTCATTGTCTACTGCTCCCATTCTTCTGGTTTTAGAAGCCACCCTGCCCTGGTACCCAATTCGTCCCAGCGAGCGGCACGCCGGCCATGGCTGCCGCCTCGATCGAAAGCGAACAGAGATCTTCCGGCTCGAGATTGTGCAGGTGATTTTTGCCGCAGGCGCGGGCGATGGTCTGCGCCTCCAGCGTCATCACCTTCA